>JBEBWQ010000291.1:0-3011 GCA_040392075.1 Microbacterium sp. | reverse complement strand
GCTGCCCGCCGGGCTCGCCCGCAAGAACGATCCCGCCCTGATCGCCGCCGATCGCCGGCGGTTCGCCGCCATCACCGCGGCTCTCGACCATGAGCGCCCCCGGATCGCCCAGCGTCTCGAAGGCCTGCGCCGCTCCCCCGCCGGTGCCGGTCAGGCCGCGATGGAGCGCGACCAGGAGATCCGCGGTCTCAGCGGTCGCCTGCGGCTGCTCGGCTCCTTCGGCGCCGAGCTGTGCATCGGACGGATGACACCGGCGGACACGGTGAGACTCGCCCCGCCGGGTTCCTCCGCAGAGTCCGCCGAGGGCCTCGACGACCCCCTCTCCGGAGACGTCTACCTCGGACGGATAGGCCTGTCCGATGAGCAGGGCCGACGCCTCCTGATGGACTGGCGGGCTCCGGCGGCGGCCCCCTACTTCGCGGCGACCCACGGGGATCCGCGCGGGCTGCGCGCGCGGCGACGCTACCGCTGGCATGACGGACGGGTGATCGACTACTGGGACGAGATCTTCCTCGCGGACCAGGACGGGAGCATCCTCCCGACGGCCGCGCAGGACGACCAGTCGGCGTTCATCGCCACGCTCGGCACGAGCCGCTCCCCGCACATGCGAGACGTCCTGGCGACCATCCAGGCCGATCAGGACGCGATCATCCGCACCGGCTCACGCGGCGCCCTGGTCGTCGACGGCGGTCCGGGCACCGGGAAGACGGTCGTCGCCCTGCACCGCTCGGCCCATCTGCTCCACGCCGAACCGCATCTGACACAGGGCGGGGGCGGCATGCTCTTCATCGGCCCGACGCCGGCGTATCTCGCCTATGTCGAGAACGTCCTGCCGGGTCTCGGCGAGGAGAGCGTCCGGATGTGCACCCTTCGGGACCTGGCCCCGGAGGGGGCGTCCGCGGAGGACGACGAGACGCCCGAGGCCGCCCGCATCAAGGAGGCGCTCGACCCCGTGGACGTCCTCGATCGGGCCGTGCGCCATCACGAGCGGCCGCCCACCGCCGGACTGCGGCTGGAGACGCCCTGGGGACCCCTGACGGTCGGCGCCGGGGAGTGGGCGGAGGCGTTCGCCGGCGTCGACGCCAGCACCCCTCACAACGACGCGCGGGACGAGGTCTGGGAGTCCCTCCTGACGATCCTCGGCGACCAGCTCGACGACCCGGACCTGCCGTCGCATCGGCTGCGTCGCTGGCTGCGTCAGGACGAGGAGCTGACGGGCGCCTTCCGCCGCGCCTGGCCGCTGCTCGATCCCGCCGGCGTGGTCGCCGACCTCTGGTCCGTGCCCGCCTACCTGCGGCTGTGCGCCCCGGGTCTGTCCGCGGCGGCCGTCTCCGCCCTGCAGCGGACGGAGCCGCGACGGTGGACGCTCCCGGATCTGCCGCTGCTGGATGCCGCGCACCTGCGCATCGGCGACCCCGGGGCGCTGCGCGCACGGCGGCGGCGCGAGGCGGTGATCGCCGCCGCCCAGGAGGAGATGTCCTCCGTGGTCGATCACCTCGTCGCCTCGGACGACAGCGAGATGCGGGTGATGTCGATCCTGCGCGGACAGGACGCGCAGAACGTCCTCGTCGGCGCCGATGCGCCGGCGCCGCCGGCACCGGATCTGCTGGCCGGGCCGTTCGCGCACATCGTCGTCGATGAGGCCCAGGAGCTCACCGACGCGCAGTGGCGGATGCTCGTGCGGCGCTGCCCCTCCCGCAGCTTCACGATCGTCGGCGACCCGGCACAGGCGCGCCACGGCTTCGCGGGGAGCTGGTCCGAGCGGCTGCACCGGATCGGCCTCTCCGACGTACGGGTCGCTCCGCTCACGGTCAACTACCGCACCCCGGAGGAGATCATGCGCGAGGCGGAGCCCGTCATCCGTGCCGTGCGGCCCGCGGCGAACGTGCCGGTCTCGGTGCGGAGCACCGGTGTGCCCGTCGCGCATCGCCCCGCCGGGGAGCGCGACGCGATCCTCGCCGACTGGCTCTCGGCGCATCCGGAGGGAACCGCCTGCGTCATCGGAGATCCCGGCCGCCCGGCATCCGGACGGGTGCGCAGCCTCTCCCCGGCCGAGGCGAAGGGCCTGGAGTTCGATCTGGTCCTTGTCCTGCGGCGGGAGGGCACGACGGAGGACCCCGTCGAGACCGCCGTCGATCGCTATGTCGCGATGACCCGCGCCACCCGGCAGCTGGTGGTCCTGCACGAGACGGCGCCGGCCGCCGCGACGCCCTGAGGTCGCGGTCGGCTCCGGCCTCAGCGACCTTCCGCCGGCGCGGTGGCGGACTCGGCCGGTCCGGCGACCGCGACGAGGGCCCCGCGGTCGGTGAAGGCGTCTTTCGGCACCAGTGCGAGCAGCGCGGCGGCGACGAGCCCCGTCACCCCGCACACCGCCCAGACCACCATGTAGCCGGACAGCGATCCGGCCGTCCCCGCCGTCACGGCACCGGAGGCCCCCACGGCCTCGGAGGCACCGTGCAGCAGCGCGATCCCGAAGACGCAGGAGGCGATCGCCCCGCCCAGGGTCTTCGTCGAGTTGGTGAGCCCCGTCGCCACGCCCGTCCGGTTCGCCGGCGCCGCCGAGGCGGCGGCCGCGGGAAGGGCGGCCACCAGCGCGCCGGAGCCGATGCCGGCGATGGACATGTTCATGACCATCTGCGCATAGGCGTCGTGCAGCGGCAGGAAGAGGAGGTAGCCGATCCCGACGAGGGAGGCGGCGCCCATCAGGACGAGGCGCGGCGCGACCACCCGCGTGACGACCGGGAAGAGGAGGGCGCCCACGATCATCGCCACGAGATAGATGCCGATGACGAGGGAGGCGGTGAACCCGGAGGTGCCCATGCCGTACCCGTACACCTCGGGGTCGGTGCGCAGGAAGGTGGACAGTGGCGCCTGCGCGCCGAGCACGCTCACCCCGAACAGTCCGGCGGTGAGGAAGACCGGGCCGAGCGCCGGAGAGCGGAACATCCGCACGTCGATCAGCGGATCGTGGTGGCGCAGCTCCCAGAGCCCGAAGGGGACGAGCAGTCCCA
>JBEBWQ010000290.1:0-3029 GCA_040392075.1 Microbacterium sp. | reverse complement strand
CAGGATCACCGAAGCGAGACCGGCCGGTCCGGGACCGTGCGCAGGGCGCCGGGGAGGGAGACCGGGACATCCGCAACTCCGCGCAGCACGACGAAGGCACCGTCGCAGGAGTCGCGGAGACCGCGCCGGTAGGATCGAAGCGTTCCTTCCCGACCGAGAAAGGCATCGTCGATGCGCACCATCGATCTGCGGGGTCGCACCCTGAGTCCCGCCGAGATGCTCCAGGCCGTCCCGCGTGCCACCCAGGCGCGCGCCGAGGCGCTGGAGATCGCCCATCGGCTCGTCGACGACGTGCGCGAGCGCGGCGAGGCGGCGCTGCGGGAGCAGGCCGAGAGCTTCGACCGGGTCGTCGGGCACGACATCCGCGTGCCGGTCGCGCACATCGAGGAGGCGCTCGCGAACCTCGACCCGGCCATCCGCGAGGCCCTGGAGGAGGCGATCCGGCGGGTGCGTCACGCCTCCGAGGCCCAGGTCCCGGCGGAGCGGGTGACCGAGATCGGTCCCGGAGCGCGCATCCTCCAGCGGTGGCAGCCGGTGAACCGCGTGGGCGTCTACATCCCCGGCGGCAAGGCCGTCTATCCGTCCAGCGTGATCATGAACGTCGTGCCCGCGCAGGTCGCCGGCGTCTCCCGGATCGCGCTCGCCTCCCCGCCGCAGAGCGACCAGGGCGGGCGCATCCACCCCGTGATCCTCGCCGCGGCGGGTCTGCTCGGCGTGACCGAGGTCTACGCGATGGGCGGCGCCGGCGCGATCGGCGCGTTCGCCTGGGGCGTCTCCTCGCTCGGCCTCGACCCCGTGGACGTCGTCTCCGGGCCCGGCAACAACTTCGTCGCCTCCGCCAAGCGCGTGGTCGCCGGGGTGGTCGGCACCGACAGCGAGGCCGGCGCGACCGAGATCCTCATCGTCGCCGACGAGCACGCCGACCCCCGCCTCATCGCCGCCGACCTGGTGAGCCAGGCCGAGCACGACGAGCAGGCCTCGGCCGTCCTCGTCACCGCGTCGGCCATCCTCGCCGAGCGCGTGGCCGCCGAGGTGGCCGATCGCGCGGCGCGCACGCGGCACGCCGCGCGGGTCCAGGTGGCGCTCGCGGGGGAGCAGTCGGCGATCGTGCTGGTCGACGACCGGGCCACGGCCGTCGCCTTCAGCAACGCCTACGCGCCCGAGCACCTCGAGCTGCACCTCGCCGACGCCGCCGACGCGGCCGCGTCCTTCACCAGCGCCGGGGCCCTCTTCGTCGGCGATCAGACGCCGGTGAGCGTGGGCGACTACCTGGCCGGATCCAACCATGTGCTCCCCACCGGCGGGCAGGCCCGCTACGCGCCCGGGCTCGGCGCCTACACCTATCTGCGGCCGCAGCAGGTGGTCTCCTACGACCGCGACGCGCTCGCCGCCGTGCGCGCGCAGATCGTCGCGCTGGCCGGCGTCGAGGCGCTGCCCGCGCACGGCGAGGCCGTCGAAGCGCGCTTCGCCTGAGCCGCCGTCCCGGAACGATCGCGCAGCGCCACGCCGAGGAGAGAACATGCACTGCCCCTTCTGCCGCCATCCCGACTCCCGGGTGATCGACTCGCGCACCAGCGACGACGGCCTCTCCATCCGCCGGCGCCGTCAGTGCCCGGAGTGCGGAGGACGCTTCTCCACGACCGAGACCGCGAGCCTCGCCGTGATCAAGCGGTCCGGGGTGATCGAGTCGTTCAGCCGGGACAAGGTGATCGCCGGCGTGCGCAAGGCCTGCCAGGGGCGTCCGGTGACCGAGGGCGACCTCGCCCGGCTCGCGCAGCAGGTCGAGGAGGCGCTCCGGCAGACCGGCGCGTCCCAGCTGGACGCGAATGAGATCGGGCTGGCGATCCTCGGCCCGCTCCGCGAACTCGACGAGGTCGCCTACCTGCGCTTCGCGAGCGTCTACCGGGGATTCCGTTCGCTGGAGGACTTCGAGTCGGCGATCGCCGAGCTGCGCGCCGACGGCCCTCGACCGACTGCCGCCGACGAGGACTGAATCCATGTACCCCTTCTTCTTCCGCACCGTCCTCTCCCGGCTCGACGCCGAGTTCGCGCACCACGCCGGCATGGCGGTCGTGCGCATCCTCGGCGTCCCCCCCCTCTCCTGGGCGGCGCGGGGGCTCACCGCGCCCGACCCGACGCTGGAGACGGAGGCGCTCGGCCTGCGCTTCCCCTCGCCGTTCGGGGTCGCGGCCGGGTTCGACAAGAACGCCGTCGGGGTGCGCGGCCTCGCCGCGCTCGGCTTCGGCCACGTCGAGGTGGGCACCGTCACGGCGATCCCGCAGGAGGGAAACCCGAAGCCGCGGCTGTTCCGCCTCATCCCGGACCGCGCGGTGATCAACCGGATGGGCTTCAACAACGAGGGCGCGGAGGCCGTCGCGGAGCGCCTGCGCCGCCTCCGGCGGCGGAGGCCGCGCACGGTCATCGGCGTGAACATCGGCAAGAGCCGGGTGGTCGAGGTGGAGCAGGCGACCGCAGACTACGTCGCCTCGGCCACGCTGCTGGCGCCGCTGGCTGACTACCTCGCCGTCAACGTGTCCTCGCCGAACACGCCGGGGCTGCGCGGGCTGCAGGCGGTGGAGACGCTCGCGCCGCTCCTCCGTGCGGTGCGCGACGCGGCGGGGGGGACCCCGCTCCTGGTGAAGATCGCCCCCGATCTTCCCGACGAGGAGATCGCCGCCATCGCGCGCATGGCCGTGGCCGAGGGACTCGCCGGCATCATCGCGCACAACACCACGATCGAGCGCGGCGGCCTGCGCACCGACCCGGCCGTGGTCGAGGCGGCGGGCGCGGGCGGCCTCTCCGGCGCCCCGCTGCGCGCGCGGTCGCTGGAGGTGCTGCGCGTGGTGCGGCAGGCGGTGCCGGCCGACTTCTGCGTGATCTCCGTGGGCGGCGTGGAGACCGGCGCCGACGTGCGGGCGCGCCTGGAGGCGGGGGCCACCCTGGTCCAGGGCTACACGGCCTTCCTCTACCGAGGCCCGCTCTGGGCGCGGCAGATCAACCGGGCGCTCATCCGCTGACCACCGCCGCTC
>JBEBWQ010000289.1:0-3029 GCA_040392075.1 Microbacterium sp. | reverse complement strand
GCAGCTCCTCGTGCGTGCCGACGCCCACCATGGTGCCGCCGTCGAGGACGACGATCCGGTCGGCGTCGGTGATCGAGGACACGCGCTGCGCGACCACGATCTTGGTCACACCCGGCAGCTCCCGCCACAGCGCCTGGCGCAGCCGGGCGTCGGTGGTGAGGTCCAGCGCCGAGAACGAGTCGTCGAAGACGAGGATGCGCGGCCGGTGCACGATCGCCCGGGCGATCGCGAGCCGCTGCCGCTGCCCGCCGGACACGTTGGTGCCGCCCTGCGCGATCCGGGACTCCAGCCCGTCGGGCATCTCCGCCACGAAGTCCCGGGCCTGCGCGATCTCCAGCGCCTCCCAGAGCTCCTCGTCGGTGGCCTCCTCCCGCCCGTAGCGCAGGTTGGAGGCGATGGTGCCGGTGAACAGGAACGGACGCTGCGGAACGAGCCCGATGCTCTGCCACAGCGCGTCCACGTCGGCCGTGCGCACATCGACGCCCCCGACCCGCACCACGCCGGCGGTCGCGTCGAACAGGCGCGGGATGAGCGAGACGAGCGTCGTCTTGCCCGACCCGGTGGAGCCGACGACGGCGACCGTCTCTCCGGGCTCGGCGCGGAAGTCGATGCCGCTGAGCACCGGCGCCTCGGCCCCCGGATAGGTGAAGGCGACGTCCTCGAAGGCGACCGCGCCCGGCGAGGGGAACTCCACGACGCCGTTCTCGGGGCGCTCCATCCCCGCGTCGGCGTGGAGGACCTCGCCGATGCGCTCGGCGGACACCGCGGCCCGCGGGATCATCATCGCCATGAAGCTGGACATGATCACGCCCATCATGATCTGGCCGATGTACTGCATGAAGGCGAAGAGCGTGCCGACCTCGACGTTGCCCTGCTCCACCTCGATGCCGCCGAACCAGATCACCGCGACGACGGTGACGTTGAGGATGAGCATGAACATCGGGAAGAGGAGCACGAAGAGCGAGCCGACCTTGCGGCCGACCACCATGATGTCGGTGTTGGCGACGCCGAAGCGCTCCTCCTCGATGCGCTCGCGCACGAAGGCCCGCACCACCCGCACGCCGGTGAGCTGCTCGCGCAGCACGCGGTTGACCGTGTCGAGCCGGGCCTGGTAGCTGCGGAACAGCGGCACCATGCGGCCGATGATGAGGACCGCGGCGACCAGGAGCACCGGCACGGCGATGCCGATCAGCCAGCTGAGCCCGACGTCCTGCTGCACGGCCATGATGATGCCGCCGATGGCCAGCAGCGGCGCGGTGACGAACATCGTCGCGCCCATCATGGCGAGCATCTGCACCTGCTGCACGTCGTTGGTGTTGCGGGTGATGAGGGAGCCGGCGCCGAAGCGGGAGACCTCTCGCTCGGAGAAGCCGCTCACCCGGGCGAACACGTCGGAGCGGAGGTCGCGCCCGACGCTCATCGCGGCACGGGCGGCGAAGTAGGTCGCCACGACGGAGGCGACGATCTGCCCGAGGGAGATCGCGAGCATGAGGAAGCCCGTGGACCAGATGTAGCCGGTGTCGCCCTTGGCGACGCCCTCGTTGATGATGTCGGCGTTGAGCCGGGGCAGATAGAGCATGGCCATGGCGCTGGCGAACTGGAAGACCAGCACGCCGAGCAGCAGCCAGCGATATCGCGCGAGATATCGCCACAGGATTTTTCCGAGCACGGGAGTCTTTCCTCTGAGGGGGCGGTCGTATGCGACCGTGGATAATTCTGGTACGAACCTCCGACATTCGCGCGATGAGTCCGCCGCCTTCGCTGACAGCGAAACAGCGCGGCTGACCAGCGATATTCCTGGATCGGATGCAGAAACCCCCCTCGCCGGCCGGTGCCGGACCGGAAGCGGCCGGCGCCGGCCTCAGCCGAACAGCGGTCGCTCGGGGCGATGGTCGCGGGCGGCGGCCCCGGGGTCCTCGCCCAGCTCCGCCACCGTGGCCGGCTGCCAGCGCGGGGAGCGGTCCTTGTCCACCAGCTGCGCCCGGATGCCCTCCGCCACGTCCGGATGGCTGTCCACGAACCACCGCACCCGACGGTACTCGCCCTCGAGCGCCCCGCGGAGGTCCGTCTCACGGGCCTCGCGCACCGCCTCGAGCGTGACGGCCAGCGCCGTCGGGGAGAGCGTCTCCAGGACGCTCAGGGCCTCGGCCGCCGCCGGCTCCTCTCGCGCACGGAGACGGTCGAGGATCTCCGCCACGGTCCCGGCGTCAAAGGTCTCGTCGATCCAGCCGCGCTGCCCGCTCAGGGCACCGGAGTCTGGGGACTCGTCGAAGAGCCAGACCAGCTCGGTCGGCGTCGTCGGGTCGGCGCGGAAGGCGAGCGCCTCGCGCAGGTCCTCCACGCGATCGGCGGGGACGAGATGATCCGCGAAGCCGGCCTCCAGCGCGTCGGCCGCCGTCATCGTGCTGCCCGTCAGGCCCAGGAACTCGCCCAGGCGCCCGGGGGCGCGGCCGAGCAGCCAGGTGCCCCCGACATCGGGGGTGAAGCCGATGCGGGTCTCGGGCATCGCCAGCCGCGAGTGCTCCGTGACGATGCGGATCGCGGCATGGCAGGCCAGGCCGACGCCGCCGCCCATGGTGATGCCGTCCGCGATGGCGATGACGGGCTTGGGATACTCCGCGATCCGGGCGTTCAGGCGGTACTCCGCGCGGAAGAAGGCGTCGGCGCGTTCCGGGTGCCCCCCGACGATGTCGGCGTGCAGCGCCCGCACGTCGCCGCCCGCGCACAGGCCCCGCTCGCCCGCGCCGTCGATGAGCACCAGCTGCACGTCGGTGTCGGCCTCCCACCGGTCCAGCGCGGCGGCGATCGCCTCGACCATGGCCAGGTCGATCGCGTTGATCGCCTCGGGCCGGTCGAGGGTGATCCGGCCCAGGGAGCCTTCGGCGCGGACGAGGACGCGGGGATCGGCGGCGAGGCTCATGCCCCTCACGTTACTCCGCGGCGACGCGCGCGGGACGGGCCCTCCGCATGGCCATGGCCCCCTCGTGCGGCGCCTCATCCTCATCCGTCGAGTCTTGCCCGGGCGAGGA
>JBEBWQ010000288.1:0-3045 GCA_040392075.1 Microbacterium sp. | reverse complement strand
GCTCACCCCCAGGAGCCGGGCGCGGACAGCGTCCGATCGGAGAGGGTGACGCCGGCGGCCGACACCGTCGCGAGGCAGTACATCAGCGACTGGGTGGGGTAGCCGTGCGGGCGGTTGTCGCGGATGATGGCGTCGTCGTCGGTCGGGTCCAGCCGGGCGGACTCCGCCAGCACCTGCAGCCACGACCGCCCCCAGTCCTCCCGCCGAGCGGGGCGGGCGCGGAAGTCGGGCAGCCACCGGGCGATGCGCGGCGTGGTCGGGTCGTCGAGGGCGTGGTGCGCGAGCATGTGCACGCCCCGCGGCACCGGTGTCTCCTCGAGGGCGCGGCCGTCCCAGGAGAGGACCCGGGCAGCGTCGGGGCCGACCTCGAGCAGGTTGAAGCCGTGCATCGGCAGGGGCCCCGCGGGAGAGCGCCCCGCGACCGACTCCAGGGCGAGAGCGCCGCGGCTGAGCACCTGCTCCTCGGGGAGGTCGAGCACGTCGCCGCGATTGAGCAGCACGGCCAGGCGGTGGGTGCCGGGGTCCGCCGCCAGCCAGGCGCCTCCGGCCCGCCGATCGCGGACGCCGATCACCCCGGGGTAGCGCTCGGGCCACCAGGTGCCCAGGGAATCCCACGCGCGCTGAGGGTCCTCGTCCCGCACGGCCAGCAGCCGTGACCCTCCGGGTTCGGCGACATCGATCACGACCGTGCACACGCGGCCAGTCTAAGGGGAGCGGAGACCGGCCTCTCCGCCGCCGGCGTCGGGCAGAATCGACTCCATGGAGATCGTCGTGGGAGTCACCGGCGGCATCGCCGCATACAAGGCCGTCCAGATCGTGCGCCTGCTGGTCAGGGCCGGGCACGATGTCACGGTCGTGCCGACCGAGGATGCGCTGCGGTTCGTCGGCGCGCCGACCTGGGAGGCGATCAGCCGCAACGCCGTGACGACCAGCGTGCACGACGACGTCGCGAAGGTGCGGCACGTGGCGCTCGGGCAGCGCGCGGATCTCGTGATCGTCGCCCCGGCGACCGCGAACACCATCGCGCGGATGGCGGCCGGCATCGCCGACAACCTGCTGGGCACCACGCTGCTGGCGACCGAGGCACCGGTGGTGATCGCCCCGGCGATGCACGCGGAGATGTGGCGGCACCCGGCGACGCAGGCGAACATCGGGACCCTCGTGGCCCGGGGCGTGCGGCTGGTGGGCCCCGCCGTGGGCGAGCTGGCCGGCGGCGACAGCGGACCGGGGCGGATGAGCGAGCCCGAGGAGGTCGTCGAGGCGGCCCTGCGCACGGTCGCGCCGCAGGATCTCGTCGGGCGCCGCGTTGCGGTCTCCGCCGGCGGCACGCGGGAGCCGATCGACCCGGTGCGCTTCCTCGGCAACCGGTCCAGCGGGCGTCAGGGCGTCGCGATCGCCCGTGAGGCCGCGGATCGCGGTGCGGAGGTCGACCTGGTCGCCGCCCACATCGGAGCCGACGTGCTGGCGGACGCGACGCACCCCCGTATCCGGGTCCATCCGGTCGGCACCGCGGCCGAGCTGGGGGAGGCCATGGCACGGGTCTCCCCGGCCGCCGACGCGGTGGTCATGGCCGCGGCCGTCGCCGACTACCGGCCCGCGGCGGCAGCGGTCCAGAAGCTCACCAAGGAGGAGGGGGCGCTCGACCGCATCGACCTGGTCGAGACCGAGGACGTGGTGGCGTCCCTGGCGGCGGCGCGTCGTGCCGGCGGGGCACGGGAGGGCCAGGTCATCGTCGCGTTCGCGGCCGAGACGCTCGCGGACATCGGGGAGCGGCGCGAGCGCGCTCGCCGCAAGCGCGAGCGCAAGGGCGTCGACCTGCTGGTGGTCAACCGCGCCGACGCGGAGCACGGGTTCGAGCGGCCGGACAACGCCGTCGAGATCATCGGCGACGGCGGAGCGGTCGTGGCCGAGGCCGCCGGGTCCAAGCGCGAGGTGGCCGCCGCGCTGTGGGACGTGGTGGTCGAGGGGCTGTCGTGATAAAGTTGAGTCAATCGCACTCAACTTAGAAGGAGACTCCCCAGGAGGAACGGATGACCAACCTCGGCCAGCAGGAAGACCAGCAGAGCCCTCTCGAGCAGTTCGGGATCAATCTCACCGATCGCGCCCGGCAGGGCAAGCTCGACCCCGTCATCGGGCGCGACAGCGAGATCCGGCGGGTGAGCCAGGTGCTCACGCGCCGCACCAAGAACAACCCGGTGCTCATCGGCGAGCCGGGCGTCGGCAAGACCGCCGTGGTCGAGGGGCTCGCGCAGCGCATCGTCGCCGGCGACGTGGCCGAGTCCCTGAAGGACAAGGAGCTCGTCTCCCTCGACATCTCCGCCCTCGTGGCGGGGGCCATGTACCGCGGTCAGTTCGAGGAGCGCCTGAAGAGCGTGCTCAAGGAGATCACCGAGTCCGAGGGGCGCATCATCACCTTCATCGACGAGCTGCACGTGCTCATGGGCGCGGGCGGCGGCGAGGGGTCGGTGGCGGCGAGCAACATGCTCAAGCCCATGCTGGCGCGCGGTGAGCTGCACATGATCGGTGCCACGACCCTCAACGAGTACCGCGAGTTCATCGAGAAGGACGCGGCGCTCGAACGCCGCTTCCAGCAGGTGTACGTGGGCGAGCCGTCGGTCGAGGACACCATCGCCATCCTCCGCGGGCTCAAGGGCCGTTACGAGGCGCACCACGGCGTCACGATCTCGGACAGCGCCCTCGTCGCCGCGGCGGCACTGTCGAACCGCTACCTGCCGAGCCGCCAGCTGCCGGACAAGGCCATCGACCTCATCGACGAGGCCATGTCGCGCCTCAAGATGGAGATCGACTCCTCGCCCGTCGAGATCGACCAGCTCAAGCGCCAGGTCGACCGCATGAGGCTCGAAGAGCTCGCCCTGAAGAAGGAGAAGGACGCCGCGTCGAAGGAGCGGCTGGGTCACCTCCGCGAGCAGCTCGCCGGGCAGGAGAAGGAGCTCGCCGAGCTCGAGGCCCGCTGGGCGCAGGAGCGTCAGGGGCTGAACCGCGTGGGCGAGCTGAAGAAGCAGCTCGACGACGCCATCACCCAGC
>JBEBWQ010000287.1:0-3049 GCA_040392075.1 Microbacterium sp. | reverse complement strand
GTCTGGCTGGCCGAGGGGAAGCCGACCTCGATCTCCTTGTAGCCCATGCTCACCAGGAGGTCGAACATCACCCGCTTGCGCTCAGGCGACATCGGGTCGATCAGGGACTGGTTGCCGTCGCGGAGATCCACGGCGCACCAGCGGGGGGCCGTCTGGATCCGCTTCGCGGGCCAGGTGCGGTCGGGCAGATCGACCTGGATCTGCTCGTGGAACGGCCGATACTTATGGATCGGCATGCCGGAGGGGCGCTGATTGTTCTGCATGAGGGCTTCTTCTCTTCGTCAAATCGGGAAATCAGGCCAACACGACCGCCGCGACGAGAAAGGCCCGATGTATCAGGACTCGTCGCGGCAGCTAAGAAGAAGCAGACCGCCGAAGCGCATGGGGTCAGTGTAGCACCCTCGCCCCGGGGCGCTCATCGCGTCTCTCCGCCGAAAGATGCGGAGATCCGGCCGGAGGAGCGGCGCGTCGCGCCCGATGGACGGAGGCGTGCGGTCCGGACGGACCTCAGAAACCGAGGCGGCCGAGCTGCTTCGGGTCCCGCTGCCACTCCTTCGCCACGCGCACGTGGAGCCCCAGGAACACCCGGGAGCCCAGCAGCTCCTCGATCTCCGCGCGCGCACGCGAGCCGACGTCGCGCAGGCGCGCGCCCCTGTGCCCGATGATGATCGCCTTCTGGCTGTCCCGCTCCACCACGATGCTCGCGTGCACATCGATGAGGTCGCTGTCCTCACGGGGAGCGATGTCGTCCACGACCACGGCGATCGAGTGCGGCAGCTCGTCGCGCACGCCCTGCAGCGCCGCCTCGCGGATGATCTCGGCGATCCGGTCCTCGGTGGACTCGTCGGTGGTGACGCCCTCGGGGTACAGTGCCGGCCCCTCCGGCAGGAGCCCGAGCACCTCGTCGGCGAGCACGTCCAGCTGGACGCGGGTGAGCGCCGAGAGCGGGATGACCGCGGCCCAGTCCTCGCGCAGCGCATCCACCTCGAGCAGGCGCTCGGTGACCTCATCGCGCGCGGCAGCGTCGACCTTGGTGACGATCGCGATCTTCTTCGCGCGCGGGTAGCCGTCGAGCGAGGCGGCGATCCGCCGGTCGCCCGGGCCGACCTTCTCGGTGGCCGGGACGCAGAAGCCGATCACGTCGACGTCGCCGAGCACCTGCTCGACGAGGTCGTTCAGCCGCTCGCCGAGGAGCGTCCGCGGCTTGTGGATGCCGGGGGTGTCGACGATCACGATCTGACCGGCGGGACGGTTCACGATTCCGCGGATCGCGCGACGCGTGGTCTGCGGCTTCTCGCTGGTGATCGCGACCTTCTCGCCGACCAGGGCGTTGGTGAGCGTGGACTTGCCGACGTTCGGCCGGCCCACGAAGGTGACGAACCCGCTGCGGGTGGTCTCGGTCATGCGCCATTCTCCTCATTCATAGGGATTCCTCGATCACGGGGATCTGGTCGGTGGCCGGACGCTCGCGTTCCACGAACACCGTGGCCAGACCGCGGCGGCGACCGGCCGAGGCCCCGCCGGTCAGGATCAGGCCCTGCGCGCTGGCCGTCGCGCCCGGCTGCGGCACCTGGCCCAGGGCCTTGGCCAGGAGGCCTCCGATGGTGTCGACATCGTCGTCCTCTACCTCCAGGCCGAACAGGTCGCCCACGTCCCCGAGCGACGTGCGGGCGCTCACCCGGTACCGGCCGTCGCCCAGGTCGACCGCGTCCACGGCCGCCGCATCGTACTCGTCCACGATGTCGCCGACGAGCTCCTCGATGAGGTCCTCCAGGGTGACCAGGCCCGAGATGCCGCCGTACTCGTCCACCACCATGCACACGTGCACGGCGTCGCGTTTCATCTGCTGCAGCAGCGTCTCCGCGCGCATCGACTCCGGGACGAACACCGCCGGTCTCGCGATGGGCCGGATGGGGAGGTCCCGCCACCCGCTCCCGCCGCGCACGGCGTTCCCGGCGGCGACCGCGGATTCCGTGCGGAAGGCGAACTGCACGAGGTCCTTCAGGTAGAGCACGCCCACCACGTCGTCGGCGTCCTCTCCCACCACCGGCATCCGCGAGACCCCGCGCTGCAGGAACAGCGCCATCGCCTCGTCGGTGGTGGCGTCGGCGTCGAGGGTGAGCATGTCGGTGCGGGGCACCATGACCGCGCGGACGAAGCGGTCGGTGAAGTCGAAGACGGAGTGGATGAGATCCCGGTCGTCGGCCTCGATGAGATCGTGAGAGGCGGCCTCGTCCACCATGCTGAGCAGCTGCTCCTCCGAGGTGAAGGAGCTGCGCCCCGCTCCGGGCGTCACCCGGGCGGTGAGCCGCACGAGCACCTGCGCCAGCGGACCGAGGATCACCCGCGCGGCGCGGACGACGGGGGCGCCCGAGCGCAGGATGCGGTCCGCGTGCGCCCTCCCCACCGCGCGCGGGCTCGCCCCGACGACGGCGAAGGTGATCCCGGTCATCAGCACCGCGGCGGCGAGCATCGCCCACCAGATGTTGCCGATGATGAGCGAGAAGGCCACCGTGACCAGCACCGCCGCGGTCGTCTCCGCGAGCACGCGGATGAAGGCGACGGCGTTGACATGGGCGTCGAGGTCGGCGGCCACCCGCTGCAGCGAGCGGGCACGACGGCCCTCCTCGGCCATCTGCTCGAGGTCGGCGCGCGAGGTCACGCCGAACGCCGCGTCGATCGCGGTCATGAGCCCGGCGAAGACGACCAGCAGAACCGCCGCCGCGAGCAGCAGGATCGCGGTGATCATCGACGGCCTCGCCGCTCCTCCTGCTGGAAGCCGCGGATGAGCTCGGCCTGCAGCGTGAACATCTCACGCTCCTCGGCGGGCTCAGCGTGGTCGAAGCCGAGCAGGTGCAGCAGCCCGTGGGTGGTCAGCATCACCAGCTCGTCCATGAGACCGTGCCGCGCCGCCTGCGCCTGCGCCTCCGCGACCTGCGGGCACACCACGATGTCGCCGAGGAGACCCGCGGGCGTCGGGCGGTCGAGGGTGCCGGGGCGCAGCTCGTCCATGGGGAAGCTCAGCACGTCGGTGGGGCCGGGCTCGTCC
>JBEBWQ010000286.1:0-3067 GCA_040392075.1 Microbacterium sp. | reverse complement strand
GAGCTGAACACCCGGATGCGGGTGTTCCCCACCAACCTCTTCGCGCGCGGGATGAGCGAGCGTGAGTTCTTCGATGCCGCCGACGGGCTCGCCGTCTCCGAGGCGCCCCGCGTCCAGTTCTGATCCTCCTCACTGAGGTTGCCGCCGTGAGGCACCCTCCGGCCGGCGAGGGGCGTGCACGGCAGGGGGAGGCGGTCCGAATCGAAGATGCCGCGATCGGCATATCTCCGGCGTTGCGCGGTCCGGCGCGCGTAGACTCGATCGCGTGACCGAGCCCCCGCGTCCGCGCATGCGTGACCTCTTCCGCCCTCGTCCCGCCGAACCGGCGGACGAGGTGAACGCCGCCGTCCCGCCCGCGCTGCGGGTCGCCGCCGCGTACTCCTGGCGCATCCTCCTCATCGCCGCCGCCCTGGGCCTGTTCATCTGGCTCGTGATGCTGCTGAAGTTCCTCGTCATCCCGCTGCTCGTCTCGATCCTCCTCAGCGCACTGCTCTGGCCGGCGTTCAGCCTGATGCTGCGCAAGCACGTGCCGCGGTGGCTGGCGATCGTGATCAGCCTCCTCGGCACGCTCGTGATCGTCGCCGGGCTCCTCTGGCTGGTGATCTGGCAGGTGATGGCCGAGTGGCCCTCGGTGCGCGAGCAGAGCCTCGCCGCGATCGATCAGTTCACCGTCTTCCTCACCGACGGCCCGCTGCACCTGTCGCCCGAGCAGATCCAGGGGTTCGTGGACCAGGGACTGAATCTGCTCCGCGAGCAGGCGAACTGGCTGTGGTCGGGCGCGCTGGCCATCGGCACCACCTTCGGCCACGTGATCACCGGCGGGCTGCTGGCGCTGTTCATCCTCATCTGCCTCCTCGCCGACGGTGCCGGCATCTGGCGCTGGGCGGTGCGGCTCTTCCCCCGTCAGGCGCGACCCGCGATCGACGCCGCGGCCCGGACGGGCTGGCGCACCGTCATCAACTACGCTCGCACCCAGCTGCTGGTCGCCACGATCGACGCGGTGGGCATCGGCCTGGGCGCCTTCCTGCTCGGCGTGCCGCTGGCGATCCCGGTGGCGGTCCTGGTCTTCCTGGGCTCCTTCGTGCCGATCGTCGGCGCCGTGCTGACCGGGGCCGTCGCGGTCTTCCTCGCGCTCGTGTACAACGGGCCCTGGATCGCGCTGTGGATGCTCGTGGTCGTGCTCGCGGTGCAGCAGATCGAGGGCCACATCCTGCAGCCGATCCTCATGGGCACGGCGGTCAAGGTGCACCCCCTGGCCGTGGTGCTCGTCGTCGCCGGCGGCGCGATGATCGCCGGGATCCCGGGCGCGCTGTTCGCCGTGCCGCTGGCCGCCTTCGTCAACGTCGTCGCGGTGACCCTGTCCACCGGGTCCTGGCGCACGGGGGAGGCGCCCGAAGGCGATCTGATCTGGAGCACCGTACCCCGCACCCCCCGGAGGCGCACACGATGAGCACGACGATCCCCAGCCTCGAGGAGTTCGAGGCGGCGGCTGCGAGCCTGGCCGACGTCATCGAGCGCACCCCGGTGCTGCCTTCCCGCGCGCTCTCCGAGGTGCTCGGCGCCCCCGTGGTGCTGAAGGCGGAGAACCTGCAGCGCACCGGATCGTTCAAGATCCGCGGCGCCGCGTACCGCATCTCGCGTCTGAGCGCCGAGGAGCGCGCGCACGGGGTCGTCACCGCCTCGGCCGGCAACCACGCGCAGGGCGTCGCGCTGGCCGCGCAGGCGCTGGGCATCCCGGCGACGATCTTCATGCCGCTCGGCGTACCCGTCCCCAAGCTCCTGGCCACCCGCGGATACGGCGCCGAGGTGGTGCTGGAGGGCGAGACCGTGGCCACGTCGCTCCGGCTGGCGGCCGAGTTCGCCGAGCGCACCGGGGCCGTGTACATCCCGCCCTTCGACCACCGCGATGTGGTCATCGGCCAGGGGACGCTGGGGCTGGAGGTCATGGAGGACGTGCCGGACGTCGACACGATCCTCGTGGGGATCGGCGGCGGCGGACTCATCGCCGGGCTCGCCACCGCGGCGAAGGCACGGGCCGCGCAGCAGGGGCGCACGGTGCGGATCATCGGCGTGCAGGCTGAGAACGCCGCCGCCATGCCGCCCTCGCTCGCGGCCGGCCATCCGGTGGAGATCCGGACCGCCCCCACGATCGCCGACGGCATCCTGGTGGCGCGCCCCGGGGACGTGCCCTTCGAGATCATCCGCGAGCTCGTCGACGAGGTGGTCACCGTCACCGACGACGACATCGCACGCGCCATCCTCCTGCTGCTGGAGCACGCGAAGCTCGTCGCCGAGCCGGCGGGCGCCGTGGGCGTCGCGGCGATCCTCGCCGGGAAGGTGCACGCGACGGGGCGGACCATGGCGGTCATCTCCGGGGGCAACATCGATCCGCTCCTGCTGCAGCGGGTCGTCTCGCACGGCATGGCCGCCTCCGGGCGGTACCTCTCCGTGCGCATCCCGCTCCCCGACCGTCCGGGACAGCTCGCCCGCGTGTCGGAGCTGCTCGCCTCGGTCGGGGCGAACGTGGTCGAGGTGCTGCACACCCGGCACGGCCAGGGGCTGCAGATCAGCGAGGTGATCCTGCAGCTGTCCATCGAGACCCGGGGTGCGGAGCACACCGAGCTCACCCTCGACTCGCTCCGTCAGGCCGGATACTCGCCCATCGTCGTCGTCGACTGAGGGGAACGCGAAGGCGCGCCCCCGGTCCCCTGTGCGGGAGGGGACGCGCCTTCGCGTGCGCGGCTCAGCCGGCGTAGGTCTCCACCCCGGTGATCTCCACCGGGATCTGACGGCCGTTCGGGGCCTCGTAGCTGGTCTTCTCACCGATCTTCAGGCCGAGGATGGCCTGTCCCAGCGGGCTTGCCTCGCTGTACACGTCGAAGTCGCTGGAGGCGGCGATCTCACGGCTGCCGAGGAGGAAGGTCTCCTCGTCGCCCGCGACGACCGCGGTCACGACGGTGCCCGGCTCCACCACGCCGCGGCTGGTGGGGGCCTCGCCGACCTTGGCGTTCTTCAGCAGCTGCTGGAGCGTGCGGATGCGCGCCTCCTGCTTGCCCTGCTCGTCCTT
>JBEBWQ010000285.1:0-3071 GCA_040392075.1 Microbacterium sp. | reverse complement strand
CGCCCCGCCCCCGCCGGGGCTCCTGGTTGCGGTCCGTCCCGCCGGCCCGGCTCGCCCCGGGCCGCCACGGTGCTCCGATCCCTCCCCCCTCAAGGCTCCCGTCGCAAAAACGGTCGCTATGACAGAGGCGAAGCGACAGTTTTTGCGACGGGAGCGTGGGAGTCCGGGTCAGGAGCAGGGGTCAGGGGCGGGCGGGCACCAGGGACGAAGGCCCGGGGCCGGCGGGAGGCTACGCGCGCTCGCGCACCGGCAGCAGCAGGAGGAAGCCGATCGCGAGGATCAGGACGATGCCGAGGATGCCGAAGCTCGTCGTGCCGGTGAGCACGATGAGCAGCGTCCAGGCGCCGGAGGCCATCCAGCTGGCCGCGCGGCCCGTGGTGGCGTAGAGGCCGAAGATCTCCCCCTCGCGGCCGGCCGGCGTCACGCGGGCGAGGAACGAGCGCGCCGCCGCCTGCGCGGGGCCGACGAAGGCGCAGAGGATGAGCCCGCCGATCCAGAACACCGTCTTGCCGGCGTCTACGAGGAAGAACACCGCAAGACCCGAGATCACCATGCCGGCGAGCGCGGTGAGGATCACCCGCTTCGGCCCGAACCGGTCGTCGAAGCGACCGGCGATGATCGTGGAGACCCCGGCGATGAGGTTGGCGGCGATGCCGAAGAGCACCAGCTCCATGAACTCGAAGTGGAAGACGATCTTCGCGATGATCGCGCCGAACGCGAACACCGCGCCCAGCCCGTCCCGGAATACGGCGCTCGCGAGCAGGAACCAGAACGTCGGCCGGGTCGCCGACTGGCGGTACAGGGCGATGATGTTGCGCACCAGCACGGCGTAGGAGCGGAAGAACCCGACCTGCTTCTCGGGGCTCCCGAACGACGGCTCGGGCACGTTGAGGAAGATCGGGATGCTGAACACGATCGCCCACACCGCGCACCCCAGCGCGATCACCCGGAAGGGCAGGCCGGCGTCCTCGGGCAGGCCGAACCAGTCCATCGAGTAGAAGACGACGACGATGATCAGCGCGACGATGCCGCCGAGGTAGCCGAAGCCCCAGCCGAGGCCCGAGATCCGCCCGACCGTCTTCGGGTTGGCGATGCCGACGAGCATGGCGTTGGAGTTGACCGCGGCGATCTCGCCGAACACGGCGCCGGCGGAGACGAGCGCGACGCCGAGCCAGAACAGCGCCGGCGTCGGCTCGACGAACCAGAGCCCGAGCATGCACAGGATGAGCGCTCCGGTGCCGATGCCCAGCCAGAGCTTCTGCCGGCCGGCCGCGTCGGCGCGCTGCCCGAGCACCGGCGCGAGGACGAGGATCGCGAGCCCCGCGATCGTCGAGCCCAGGCCCAGGCCGCTGGAGAGCTCGGCGAACGCCGCCTCCTTGACCGGGTCGGTGTCGGGGAGGGCGGCCAGCTCCGGCGGCAGGAAGGCGTCGGTGGTGAGGTACAGCGCGGTGAAGATGAAGGTGAGGATGACGGTGTTGAACGGCTGCGTCGCCCAGTCCCACAGCGCCCAGGAGTAGACCTGCTTCTTCGACGGCGGCATGTCGCCGCGCAGGTCGAGGCCGACGACCCCGACGACGCCGGGCCGGGCGGCCGCCTGCGGGCGGGCGGCGGCATCGTCCGCGGCCCGGTCGGACGTGTCGGCCCGATCGGGCGATGAGGGCTGCTCGGGCGGCGAGGGAACGTCGGCGTTCATGTTCGCAGTCTGGCCTTCACCGGTGAACAGAGGGTGACGGCGCGCCGGACGCGCACCGCGGTGCGCCGGGCCCGCGGGCTGACGCACGCCCTCGGGCCGACCCGGACGCGGGGCGGTTCGGCTCAGAGGCGCGTCACGATGATCGGGCTCTTCTCGACGACCTCGGCGAACACGGCGCCGACATCGCCGCCGGTGCAGTCCACGATGACGTACAGCCCCGCGCCGGCGGTGGTGAACGCGCGCGCGGCGATGATCCAGTCGCGGCCGTCCTGCTGCCCCTGCACCTGGCGGTGCTCCACCCCGGGGTTGCCGCCGAGGAGGTAGCCGAACAGTCCGTCGACGGCGATCGGGGCGACCGTGGCGGCGTCGGTGCCGAGGAGCATCGCCAGCATCGCGTCGGATCCGAGCCGGTCGTCGCCCACCGGGGTGGGCACGTCGCTGATGTATCCCTGCCAGAACTGCGCGGTGCAGGCGCCGTCGGCCGTGCCGTAGGTCCAGCCGCCCTGGCCGTCGTCGGGGGCGATGCCGACCCAGGCATCGTCGAACATGAGGCTGTCGCCCCACTCGATGTGATCGGCGGGCGAGAGCTCCGCCCCGTCCGCGAAGTCGAGCGCGTCCGGGAGATCGGCGGATTCGGGGGCCGTGGAGGGTGGCGTCAGCGGAGCGGTCGCCGAGGGCAGGGGAGCGATCGGCGTCACCTCCGCCCCATCCGGGATGCTCAGGCTCAGGCACCCGGCCAGCGGGAGCAGCGCGCCGAGGACGATCGCCGCGGTCCCGGTGCGGAGGGCGATACGGCGGGCGGGGCTTCGGCGACTGTTCATGCGGCCCAGCCTAATCACCGGAGCGGAGGAGGCAGCGAAGACCGATGAGGTGAAAGTTGAGTGAATATCTATCAACTTTGACTTGACAAGAGTTTCCGGCGGGCGTACCCTTGAGTCATCGCGGCTCAGGTTTTGAGTCGCCGTGAGAACTTCCCCAACACAAAGGAGCAACACATGTCACGAGCGGTGGGCATCGACCTCGGCACGACCAACTCGGTCGTCAGCGTCCTGGAGGGCGGCGAGCCCAAGGTCATCGCGAACGCCGAAGGTTTCCGCACCACCCCCTCGGTGGTCGCCTTCACCAAGGACGGCGAGGTGCTGGTCGGCGAGACCGCCAAGCGCCAGGCCGTCACCAACGTCGACCGGACGATCTCGTCCGTCAAGCGCCACATGGGCACGAACTGGACGTTCGACGTCGACGGCAAGAAGTGGACCCCGCAGGAGATCTCCGCCCGTATCCTCGGCAAGCTGAAGCGCGACGCCGAGGAGTACCTGGGCGACACCGTCACCGACGCGGTCATCACCGTGCCGGCGTACTTCAACGACGCCGAGCGCCA
>JBEBWQ010000284.1:0-3103 GCA_040392075.1 Microbacterium sp. | reverse complement strand
AGGCGGACGGGCGGGGTGACCGTGCGCACGGGACGGTCGGGGGTGGCGGTCATCTCGGCGACGACGGCCCGGAACTCGAGCGGCATGGCGTGTCCTCACTCCTACTATTAGCCATATTGAATATAGATATTATGACGGCCGCCGAGAGCGCCCGTCAAGACGGAGCCCGGCGGGAGCGGCCGGCTCTACGGACGGGCGTAGGCGGATGACTTGCTGTGGCGCGCGACGACGCGGCCCGCGCGTGCCTGATCGCGGGCCTCGATGGCCGCCACCATCTCCAGGTGGATGTCCAGGCGATCCGGGCTCGCCGGGGCGAGGGTGTCGGCCCCCGCGAAACCCGCCGTGATGTAGTCGACCCGGTTCAGGTAGAGGCTCCGCAGCAGCTCATTGCGGCTGATCCGGGCGATCCGGGCGTGCAGAGCCCAGATCTCCGCGCTCACATGCGGCCCCGCCCACTCGGCGCGGAGCCGCTCGGCGTGGTGGCGCAGGTCGCGGATGTCCTCGTCGGTGGCGAACTCGACTGCGTCGGCCATGACGGCCCCGTCCAGGGCGTCCAGCACGCGGTGGCAGTCGCTCAGGGTCACCGAGCCCTCCCGGAGGCTCAGCAGCTGGTCGCTGAGGGTGGTGAACGGCGACCCCTCGGCCACGAAGATCCCCCCGCCCGGCCCGGGGCGGGCATCGATCCGGCCCCGCGAGCGCAGCAGCTGGATCGCCTCGCCCAGGGTCGCCGGGGCCACCTGGAACCGCGCCTGGATCTCCTGCCGCCGCCCGATGAAGTGGCCCGGCTCCCAGTCGTTGTCCCGGATCTCCTGCTCGATCGCACGCGCGACCTGCACAGCGGCCGCTCCGCTGCCCTGCCCGATGGCACTCTGCGCCATGGCCGTCCTCCTCCGGTCGCCCGAACGCCCGGGCGACGCGTGACCCGTCGT
Organism: Microbacterium sp.; assembly: GCA_040392075.1. Classification (GTDB taxonomy): domain Bacteria; phylum Actinomycetota; class Actinomycetes; order Actinomycetales; family Microbacteriaceae; genus Microbacterium. Next base: position 2,174 of record JBEBWQ010000284.1, on the reverse strand, counting down.
CGTCACGGGGTCGCGGCTCCGCCGCCCAGCTCGATCTGGATCTTCGCCGTGCCGTGCCCGTGCTCGCGCGCGACGCGCATCGCCTCCGGCAATTGTTCCAGGGAATAGCTCGACTGCCGGCAATGGTCCACCTGCACCCTCCCCTGCTCGATATCGGCGAGCGCATCGCGGAAGGCGATCAGGCCCGGCTCCCTCTGAGCGCCGTTGGCCCACTGGATGCGCGCGACCTTGCGGAACGCGTCGAACTGCGGGAAGGGCGCCAACCCGTGCACCTCGGGAAAGCCGAAGAGCCCGATGACCCCGCCCACCCGGACCGCACCGACCGCGTCGGCCCGGCAGGCGTCGTATCCGGCCGCCTCGACGACGAGGTCGGCGCCGGCGCCCCCGGTCTCCTCCGCGACGACGTCGACGAAGGACTCGGTGCGGCCGTCGACCACGCGGTCCGCCCCGAACCTCTCGGCGAGCGCCCGGCGACCGGGGTGCAGATCGGAGACGATGACCTTCTCGAAGCCGATCCTCCGCGCCAGCTGCAGGAAGAAGAGCCCGGCGGACCCGGCGCCGATGATCGCGCACACCTCCGCCTTACGTCCCTCGGGGATGCCGGCGAAGTCGGGCCAGAACAGCCGCATCGCGAACAGGACGGTGCCGTACTGCTGGGCCAGCAGCGCCCGTCCGGGATCCAGGCCCTCCGGCACCGGGACCACGAAGTCCTCGGAGATCACCATGTACTCCGCGAAGCAGGCGCCGTCCGGCCCGAGCGGCACGGTGAGCACGCGCTGGCCGGGCACGAAGGCCTCCGCGCTGCTCGCCACGACGATGCCGACACCCTCGTGTCCGGGATAGCCGGGGCGGCTCATGGCGGAGGGCACGGCGAAGCCGTCGAAGACGCTGTGCACATCCGAGCCGCAGATCGAGGAGAACTCCAGGCGCACGAGCACCTGGCCGGGACCGGTGATCCCGGGGATCGGGAAGTCGCCGATCGCGACCTCGCCGGCGGCGGGCATGAAACTGGCACGCATCATGAGGGGGTCCTCTCGGAGGGGGTGCGCTCGCGCCCGTCGGCGGCGACGGGTGCGGCGGAGCGGGTGGAGTCGTCCAGCAGCTGGGCGAGGTGGAGGCCGGCACGCTCGCCCAGGTCCGCGAGCTGCGTCCGGCAGGAGTAGCCGTCGGCGAGGATCACCGCCCCCTCACCCGCCTCGCGCACCGCCGGCAGCAGCTGCTGCTCGGCGACGGCGACCGAGATGTCGTAGTGGCCCGCCACGGTGCCGAAATTCCCGGCCAACCCGCAGCAGCCGCCGACCTGGCGGACCTCCGCGCCGGCGCGCCGCAGCAGCGCGGCGTCGGTCTCCCAGCCCATCACGGCGTGGTGGTGGCAGTGCGGCTGGGCCACGATCTCGGTGCCGGCAAGCGATGGCGGCTCCCAGCCGGGGGTCTCCGAAAGCAGCTCGGCGAGCGTGCGCGTGGCGCGGGCGACCCGGTCGGCCTCGGGCGAGGCGACGAGCTCGGCGGCGTCCGAACGGAGCACACCCGTGCAGGAGGGCTCGATCCCCACGATGGGGATGCCGGCGTCGGCATAGGCGGCGAGCGCGGTCACCGTGCCACCGAGGATACGGCGCGCGGCGTCCAGCTGGCCGGTGGAGATCCAGGTGAGCCCGCAGCACAGCGTCGCGTCGGGGATGCGCACCTCGTAGCCGGCCCGCTCCAGCACGCGCACGGCGGCCTGGGCGACCTCGGGGGTGAACGAGGAGCTGAAGGAGTCGGCCCACAGCAGGACCGGTCCGTTCGGTGCGGGCTGTGCCAGGCGCGCCCGCCGGCGGAACCAGCGCGGGAACGGCTCGGTGGCGAAGCGCGGGATGCGCCGGCGGGGGTCGATCCCGGACAGCCGGGTGGCGACGGCCTGGGCGAAGGGGAGGCGCATGACCGCGTTCACGAGGCCCGCCACGGGGCCGACCAGGCGCGCCCAGCGGGGCAGCCAGCCGAGGGTGTAGTGCGAGATCGGCCGGAGCCGGCCTCGGTAGGCCTGATGGGTGACCTCGGCCTTGTAGGCGGCCATGTCGATGCCGGTCGGGCAGTCGGAGAGGCACCCCTTGCACGAGAGGCACAGGTCCAGCGACTCGCGCACCTCGGGCGCGTTCCATGCCGGACGCTCCCCGCCGATCATCTCCTGCAGCACG
>JBEBWQ010000283.1:0-3112 GCA_040392075.1 Microbacterium sp. | reverse complement strand
CGACGAGCAGCTCGACGGTCAGCTTTGCGCTGTAGTAGTCGAGGCGGAACGACTGGGTGCCGAGGGAGAAGACGCGGTCGTTCGCGACAGCGGGCTGATTGGCGAGCAGGGGATCCCCGGTGAAGTCGGCGACCGGGTCGCCGCCGCCCATGGCGACCGTGAGAACGGTCTCGGCCCCGGCGAGGCCCGCCGCGGAGTTCTCGCTGGTGAGCACGTCGACGCCCCGACCGCTCTGGTCGTCGGCGCGGTACTCGGCCGCGACCGGCTCGTAGGTGAACCCGAGCGATGTGAGGAGCTCTGCCTGGGGGCTGTCGGCGGTGAAGGCCCACGAGCCGTCGGCTCCCATGTAGACGAGGGCGGTGACGGGCTGCTCCGGCAGCGAGATCTGCTTCGCCTGCTCGGCGACCCAGTCGTCGTACTCGGCGATGCGCTCGGCGGCCTCCGCTTCCATGCCCGTGATCTCGCCGAGCTCGGTGGTGAGCTCCTGCCAGGTGATGCTGCTGTAGTCGAGCATCACGGTGGGTGCGATCTCCGAGAGCTGCTCGTAGGCGTCGCCCGTGGCGTCGCCGCCGTTCGACGAGCCGATGATGAGGTCGGGCTCGAACGCGTCGACGGCGTCGACGTCGAGGGTGAGGTTCTTGTAGGCGACCTCGACGCCGCGCTCCTCGGCGGTCTCCGCCCACTGGGTGAAGAAGCCCTGGTCGTCGGTGAGCGGGGTCACGGTCGCCGCCCCGGACGCGATGAGCGGGGCGGCGATCGCCAGCAGGCGTCCGGTGATCGAGGGCGAGGTGGAGACGATGCGCAGCGGCTTCTCTGGGATCTCGGTGGTGCCGAGCTCGTGCTCGACGGAGCGGGGCCAGCCCGCGGCGTCGGCCGAGCCCGTGGCGGTGTCGGATGCGGGGGTGGCCGCACCGGGTGCGCTGCATCCGGTGAGCAGGGCTGCGACGGCAGCGGCGACGATGAGGGCAGACAGGTGTCTCGCCATGCGGGGACCTCCGGGCGGTGTGGGGTTCTGGGCGCGGTCGGATCACCGCGCGGTACTATCAAGTTAGCCAACCCTTGCTAACGTCTGTTGATTGAGGACGACACCGTGTTACCACCCCGAGCCACTCGGCTTCCGGAGCCCCTGCTCTACGCCGTCGTGCGCGGTTCGGCGAGGATCATTGCGGACGGCGACCGCCACCTGATCCAGAGCGGGACCGCGCTCTGGGCACCCGCCGGAGCGACGGTCGAGGTGCGCGCCTCGTCGGAGGCGATCGTCATCCCCGTGCCCGCCGCATCGACCGGGCCCGTGAGGCCCGCGATCGTCAGAGTGGATCCGGCTCACCTCCCCGGCCTCCTCCATGAGTTCTCACGCGCGCTCGGCCACCTGGATGCGGCGCACGAGGACGCGGCCCCCTCCGAGCCGGGCGTGCGGGTGCGGACCGCGACGCGGAGCCGCGCCGGCCACGGCCTCTCCGCTCCGCCCGCTCCCGCCTCACCCGAACTCCAGGACCTCGCCGAGATGCTCGCCGACGACCCCCACCTCGATCTCGCGAGCGCGGTCGAGGCCGCCGTTACCGGCTGGAGCGTGCGCACCGCGCAGCGCCGCTTCGCTGCCGAAACGGGGCTCACGCTGAGCGCGTGGGTGCGCCGCGCACGGGCCTGGGCGGCGGCGGAGCTGCTCGCCGAGGGACGCGACATCGAATGGGTGGCCCACCGTGTCGGGTACCACAGCAGCGCGGCGTTCGTGCGCGGCTTCGCCGAGGTCGTGGGGACGACCCCGGGGCGGTGGCGGCGCTCCCCGGACGCCGAGGAGCCCGCGGCCGAGCTCGTCGTCTCCTCGGCGTGGCGTCGCCGCACGCACCGCACCTGGGCCCGCGTGAACGGCGGGCACGTCGCGGTCTGGGTGGCCGTCGGCTCCGCCGCGATCGCGGTCGGCGGCCGAGAGCTGCGCCTCCGCGCCGGAGAGGCCGTCGTGCTGCCCGCGGGGGTGCGCAACGACATCGGCATCGAGTCGGGATCGCTGCTGCTCCCCGTCGGATTCCGCTCGGGGCGCACCGGGGCGATCGGAGTGCCGCTCGCCCCCGCCCGGGTGGGCGGCATCGACTCTTGGCACATGGTGTCCGCCATGCTCGCCGCGTACACCGGCACGGGCGGCGCCGACCCCTCACGAGGATGAGGATTCGACGCGGTGCTGCGGGGGTCGACGCGTGCCGACGTCGGCGACGACGACACGGGGCTCGCCGCGCTCGCGAGCCTCATCGCCCTCGAGCCTCACCTCACCATCGACGAAGCCGGGCGCCGACTGGGGCGCGGCGAGCGAGACCTGCGCAGGATCGTGCGCGAGCGCAGCGGCGAGACCCCGGCCGCGTGGTCGCGGATGGTGCGGATGACCCGGGCCCGCAATCGTCTCGGCCTCGGGGAGACGGCGACCGAGGTGTCTCGGGAGCTCGGATACGCGCACCTCCCCGCATTCTCGCGGGCCTTCCGCGCGGTGCACGGCACGGCCCCGGCCTCGGTCGGATGCCGCGCGCCCTCGGCGCTCCTCCCCGCCCGCTCGGCGCAGCGCGTGCTCGCGCCGCACGAGCGGTAATCTGGTGAGCATGTCGCAGAGCCCCGCCCCCGCCCGCCGCTACTCCTACCTGGGGCCGGTGGGAACCTTCACCGAGGCGGCGCTCAAGCAGGTGCCCGAGGCCGTCGGCCAGCAGTGGAACCCCGTCGCGAACCTCGGCGAGGCGCTGAACGACGTCGTCACCGGCTACAGCGACGCCGCCATGATCGCGATCGAGAACTCGATCGACGGCGGCGTGACGGTCGCGCAGGACGCCCTCGCGACCATCCCGGGCCTGCGCATCATCGGCGAGTACCTCGTGCCCGTGCGCTTCGTGCTCGTCGCCCGCCCGGGCACCGGTCTCGAGGACATCGCGGTCGTCTCGGGGCACCCCGTCGCCTACGGTCAGTGCCGCGCCTGGCTCGACGACCAGGTGCCGAGGCATCGCCACCTGCCCGCGACGTCGAACGTGCAGGCCGCGCGCGACCTCTTCGACCCCGAGAAGGGCAGCGACGCGGCCATCGCGCCCCCCGGCATCGAGGAGCACTCCGACGTGGAGGTGCTCGCCGAAGGCATCGC
>JBEBWQ010000282.1:0-3139 GCA_040392075.1 Microbacterium sp. | reverse complement strand
CGGGGGGCCCCGCCCCACGGAGCCACGATCGCCGTTCAGCGAACGGCGATCGTCAGGTGCGGTTGAGGATCAGGTAGCCGAGGAACACCGCGTAGGCGCCGATGAAGACGACGCCCTCGGTACGGGTGATGCGCCGGCCGGTGAGGAACACCGGGATGCACACGAGGGCGACCAGCACCATGATCGGGATGTCGACCATGACCAGCTCGGGGTCCAGGGCCACCTGCCCGTCGGCGAAGAAGAGCGAGGCGCCGAGCACCAGGGTGAGGTTGTAGGTGCTGGACCCGATGAGGTTGCCGATCGCGATGTCGCGCTCGCCCCGCAGGGTGGAGACGATCGTGGTCACCAGCTCGGGCGCGCTCGTGCCGATCGCGACGACGGTGAGGCCGATGAACGCATCGGACACGCCGAACGCCTGCGCGATCTCCACCGCGCCGGTCACCAGCCAGTCGGCGCCCAGCACGATGATCATGAGCGCGGCGATCAGTCCCCCCAGCCGCCACGTCACCGGCCAGAACGCCGGCTCCATCACATCGGGCACGTCGTCGGTCTCGGCGGCGAACTCCTCCAGCAGCGCGCTGGCCCGGCCGAGCATCCGCTCGCGTCGGGTGTTCCACAGCAGCAGGCCGGTGTAGACGAGGGCGCCGGCGAAGAGGACGACGCCGTCGAGCACGGAGAGCGAGCCGTCCCACGCCAGCGCGAGCAGCAGCACCGACGCGCCGACCATCGCCGGGAGGTCGAGCACGAGGGTCTGCCGGGCGAGCAGCACCGGGCGCATCACCGCGGCGAGGCCCAGGATCAGTAGCAGGTTGACGACGTTGGTGCCGGCGATGTTGCCGACCGCGAGGGAGCCCGCGTCATCGCTGATCGCCTCGATGCCGACCGCCAGCTCGGGTGCGCTCGTGCCGATCGAGACGATCGTGAGGCCCACGACGATCGGCGGGATGCCCAGTCGCTGGGCGATGCTCGAACCGAAGCGGACGACGAGCTCGGCTCCCACCAGCAGCGCGGCGAGACCCAGGATGAGCGACAGCCAGGCGGGCACAGTTCGAGATTAGCGGGACGACGGAGTGCGCGAGGACGGCGGGAACCCCGGCCGGGGCGCCTCCGCCTGCGGCGCCTGCCGTGCCCGCCCGGCGAGCATCCCCGCGGACTGCGCGAGGACTACCCGTGGTCCGCGGACGCCCACTCCGCCCCGTCGAGGGAGAGGTCCTGCGTCATGTCCGTGAGGAAGCGGATCACGGTCTCGCGTTCACCGGCGGTCAGGTGCGCCGCCGCACGGAAGCGCTTCGACTGCTGCCGGCCGACGGTCCGCATGGCCGCGGCCTCCGTCTCCGCGGTGACGACGATGGCGAAGGCGCGCCGGTCGCTCGGGTGCACCTGCCGTGCCACGTGGCCGCCCCGCTCCAGGCGGTTCAGCAGCTTGGTGGTGGACGCCGCGGAGATGCCGAGGTGGGCCGCGATCATGCCGGGGGTGGCCACCAGGCCACGGTTCCTGGCCACGATGAGATAGTGCAGTGCTCTCATGTCCTGCGCGCTGAGCCTCATGTACCGCTGCGACGCGTCCGACACGCGCTGCTCCGCCTCGCGCAGCGCGGAGAGGGCCTTCATCAGCCGGCCGATCTGGGCCACGTCCTCCGCGGACAGGTGCGCGCGGTCGACCAGCTCGCTGCGGGGGTCGCTGAACTCCACGTCGTAGAGGTTCTCCGCGATGGGGTCCGGTGCCGTCTCCGGGGCTGATTCGGCCATGCGCTCAGTCTATGTTTCGGATGATCACCCTCAGCGATGTATTACACTATGGGTTAATATTCATGCCAGGATAAGAAAACCGTACCACCCGTCCGGAACGAGGCCAGGAGATCCCGATGACCGAGAGCGCCCCCGCCACCCGCGCGAGCCGACGCCGCCGCCGCGTGCCCGCCTGGCTCCGGGTCCTGCTCCCGGCCGTGGTGATCCTCTCCTGGCTCGCCGGCGCCGCGATCGGCGGCCCGTACTTCGGACGGGTGGACGAGGTCTCCTCCAACGATCAGACCGCCTACCTGCCCGACTCCGCAGAGGCCACCCGGGTCCAGCACCTCCTGGCCGAGTTCCGCGACTCCGACGAGATCCCCGCCGTGCTCGTCTTCACCGCGGAGTCCGAGCTCACCGAGGCGCAGCGGAGCGGATTGCAGGACGCGGTCGACGGGCTCGCCGGGATCGATGGCGTCTCCACCGGCGTCTCCCCGCCGATCCCGTCCGAGGACGGGCGGGCCGCCCAGGTGTTCGTGCCGATCGACGCCGATGCCGGCATCGGGGACGTGGTCGTCGAGATCTCCGCCCAGCTGGCCCGGAGCGCGCCGGCCGGGGTGACGAGCTTCGTCACGGGACCCGCCGGCTTCACCGCCGACCTCGTCGCCGCCTTCTCCGGCATCGACGGCCTGCTTCTCCTCGTCGCCCTCGCGGCCGTCCTCCTCATCCTCATCGTCGTCTACCGCTCGTTCCTGCTCCCGGTCGCCGTGCTCTCGACCAGCGTGTTCGCCCTCACGATCGCGCTGCTGACGGTCTGGTGGCTGGCGAAGGCCGGAGTCCTCCTGCTCAGCGGACAGACCCAGGGCATCCTCTTCATCCTCGTGATCGGGGCCGCGACCGACTACTCCCTGCTCTACGTCTCCCGCTACCGCGAGGAGCTGCGCGTCACCCGCGACCGGTGGGCGGCCAGCACCCGCGCGCTGCGCGGCTCGTTCGAGCCGATCCTCGCCTCCGGCGGCACCGTCATCGCCGGCCTCCTCTGCCTGCTGCTCAGCGATCTGCGCTCGAACAGCACGCTCGGCCCGGTCGCCGCCATCGGCATCGCCTTCGCCATGCTCTCCGCCCTCACCCTGCTCCCCGCGATCCTGTTCGCCTTCGGCCGGGTCGCCTTCTGGCCCCGCCGGCCGCGGTACGAGCCCGACGTCGTCGCCGCGGAGGGCGGTGTCCCCACCACCGGGCTCTGGCCCGCGGCGGGCCGGCTGATCCGCCGGCGACCGCGCCTGGTGTGGGCGGCGACCGCGGCGCTCCTGCTCGCCGGCGCACTGGGCGTCACCCAGCTCCAGGCCCAGGGCGTGCCACAGTCGGACCTCGTCCTCGGCGCGTCCGCCGCCCGCGACGGTCAGCGCGCCCT
>JBEBWQ010000281.1:0-3159 GCA_040392075.1 Microbacterium sp. | reverse complement strand
GGATCACGCGGCAGTGGTCGCAGATGGGCTTGACGCTGGGCTTGACCTTCATGATTCTTCCTGTTCGCTGTCTTCGTACCGCGCTCCATCCCTGTGCCTCGACGGGGTTCGCCCCTGTCGATGGGCTCGGAACGGAGAGCGGTCGTTACTTCTCGACCGGACTAGCGGTAGCGATAGACGATGCGGCCCCGGGTGAGGTCGTAGGGCGAGAGCTCCACGACGACGCGGTCCTCGGGGATGATGCGGATGTAGTTCTGCCGCATCTTTCCTGAGATGGTGGCGAGCACCTTGTGTCCGTTGGTGAGCTCTACGCGGAACATCGCGTTGGGCAGCGCCTCGGACACCGTGCCCTCGATCTCGATGACACCGTCTTTCTTAGCCATAGCCTCGCTGACGCTTGAGCAGACCGGTCGATCTGCGGTGGATGGGGATGTGGTGCCGGCTCCCGAGGGGACACGCCGAAGCAAGGCGCAAGGCACCAACGATCTATGCTAACGGAGCCGAGGCCATCCGGCAAGCCGGGCCGGCGCTCCTCCCCGCAGGCGAGGACGCCCCGGGCCCTGGGGCCCGGGGCGTCCTGACGCGACCTGCTACGCCCGGGCCCGTCGACGGTGCACGATCAGCAGCGCACCGCCCGCGAGGAGCAGGAGGAGCGCCGCGGCGCCGGCGAAAGCGGGCACGGCCTCACCGGTGACGGCCAGGCCGGCGGCGGGAGCCACCGTCACGGAGGTGCTCGCGACGACCTGACCGTCGACGAGGACGACGATCGTGTGCGCCCCCGGCTCGATCGAGGCCGGGATCCGCGTCTCCAGCCGGAACGCGCCGTCCGCGGCGGTCGCGACGGTGCCGAGGCTCTGCGGGGTGGAGCGGATCTCGACCTCGATGCCGGCGGTGTCGGCGGGCAGTCCCTGACCCGTCACGACGATCGCGCCGCCGGGCCGGAGGTCGCCGGTCACGCTCGTCGCGGGGACGATCGGGGCGCTCCCCTCCCCGGGGTCGGTCGGCTCGGTCGGCTCGGTCGGCTCGCCGGGCTCACCGGGAGTCGTCGGCTCCTCCGGCGTCGTCGGCTCCTCGGGCGTGACGGCATGTCCGAAGAAGGCGTCGACCTGAGTGATCGCCTCGTCGGCGAACGCCCACTGCTTCGCCTGCTCCGCCGCCCACGCCGCGTCGCCCTCGGGCGTCGCCGGGTAGCGGTTCGCGTTGCGGCTGCCGGGCAGGTCCGAGACCCACCACCACTCCGTCATGTACTCGCGGAACGTGCCGTCGCCGTTGTCCTGGATCCAGTCCTGCACGATGGGCGCGTCGGCCTGCGACCGGTCGTATTCGATGAGGTACGGCACCTGCAGCTTCTGCGCGATCGCGAGATCGGCCGAGGGGTCGCCGCCCGGGTGGTACTCGACGCGCTGACTGGCGGAGCCGTCGGTGACGTACTGAGTGCGCAGGTTCGGGAAGTACCGGGAGACGAGGTCTCCGTACAGGAACGACAGGTCCGAGTTGGTGTCGCGGATGTGCAGGTCGTTGCTGCTGGCTCCGTCCAGGCGCAGGTCGAAGACGTAGACCGTGTCGACATCCGCGGCCGCCGCCGCACGGTTGACCTCGCCGATGACGGCGCGCGTGTTGTGGCACCAGGTCCCGCCGAACAGGATGACGTGGTCGCCCTCGGACTCCAGCACCTGGACGAGCTCGGGGTAGGTGACCGAGCGCAGCACGAAGCCCTCACGGTCGGCGTCGGTGAAGACGTCGCCGCCGTAGAGCTCGGCATCCGGGTACTGCCCGGCGTGCTTCTGGTTGACCGCGTCGCGGAAGAACTCGAACTGCGACTGGGTGTCCACCTCGAGGGCTCCGCCCTCTGCGGCGGCGTCGAACACCGCGGCGACCTCGGCCCGGAACGCGGTGCCGTCCTCCAGCCCCTCCGCGCCGACGGGAGCGGCGAGCGACGCGATGATACGGTCGTCGCCCTCGCCGTGGTTGCGGTCGTAGACGAACAGGTACGGGTCGTCGGCGGGGTCGCCGCCGAACTCCGGGGTCGCGTCCCGGTTGAGGTTCTCCTCCACCACGCGCGTCCAGAGCGCCGCGACGTCGGCGAGATCGGTGGTGCGGATGTCGACGTCGGCGCCGTCGAGGCGCGGGTCGAAGGCGTAGATCGTGTCGACGCCGTACTGCTGCGCGACGGCATCGATGTGCGCGACCGTCGCGGAGGCCGTCGCGTCCGCGGGCCCGCCGATGAGGAAGGCGTAGCGGCCGTCGCTGTTCAGCAGCCGCTCGAACCGCTCGAAGGTGACGGGGGTGAAGACGGAGCCCTCCCGCAGACCCGGATAGGCGTGGGAGAAGTAGTCGAGATCGGTGCCATGGGGCGCGGAGGACTCGGCCGCCGCAACGGGCGCCGCGGCGGCGACGCCGCCGGCGAGGGCGACCGCTGCCGCGACGACGCTCGCCGCGGCTCTGGCTCGGGTGCGGGTGATCATGGGTGGTCGCTTTCTGTCGATGATGCGGGGAGGTCGATGATGCGGGAGGAGGCGGATCAGACGGACGCCTCGGGGTCCGGTGCGTCCGCGCCCACGGCGCGGCGGCGGCGCAGCCACCACCAGCCGAGGAGGCCGGCCGCTGCGAGGACGAGCCCGCCGAGCACCAGCCCGCCGGCGAGCGGCGAGGCCTCGGCGGCAGGGGCGGCGGCCTCGGCGGCCACCGGCGTCGGGCTCGCCGTCTCGCCGCGCACCTCGATGCCGGTCACGGCCGGGGACGCCGCGGACTCGCCGACGCCGTTGGTCGCGGTGAGCACGGCCGCGTAGGTCCCCGGACCGAGCCGGATCTCGTACTCCGTGACGTCTGCGGAGATCGTGATGGGGTTGCCGCCGTTGAGCACCAGCCGGTAACCCGTCAGGGGCGCGCCGCCATCGGCGGGCGCCGTCCACGACAGCGTCACGAGACGGCCGTCGACGCGGTGCGTGAGCGCCGTCGGCGCCGTCGGGACGGTGGCGACGACCGCGGCGGGCACGCCCTCCGCCGGTGCCGGGTCCACCGAGGCGCCCGAGCCGCCCGAGGCTCCCCAGGTGTCGCGCGCCGCGGGAGCGGGCGCGGGGGCGACGGGCTGCCGCGCCGCCGGCTCCGGAGCAGGCGGCGCGGGGGCGGGCTGCGCCGGCGCGCCGCCCCCGAGCGCCG
>JBEBWQ010000280.1:0-3176 GCA_040392075.1 Microbacterium sp. | reverse complement strand
CGGTGGTCTCGGGCAGCTTCAGCTGCTTGGCGAACTCGTCGATGATGCGCATGTTCGCCTGGTGCGGGATGAAGGCGGCGAGGTCGGAGGACTCGATGCCGGCGCGGACGAGCGCCTCGCGCGCGACCTTGGCCATCTCCCAGACCGCCCAGCGGAAGACCGTCTGACCCTCCTGGCGGAGGGTGGGCCAGGGGACCTCGCCGTCGCGGAACTGGGTGAGGGTGCCGTTCATCCCCACGGCGTCGGCCTTGGAGCCGTCGGAGCCCCAGACCACGGGACCGATGCCCGGGATGTCGCTGGGGCCGATCACCACCGCGCCGGCGCCGTCGCCGAGCAGGAAGGAGATGGAGCGATCGGTCGGATCGACGATGTCGGAGAGCTTCTCGGTGCCGATCACCAGTGCGTGGTGGGCGGTGCCGGACTTGATGAGCGCGTCCGCCTGCGCCACCGCGTACGCGTAGCCGGCGCAGGCGGCGTTGGAGTCGTAGGCGGCGGCCGGATTGGCGCCCACCCGGTCCGCGATGATCGCCGCGGCCGACGGTGTCTGCTTCGGGTTGGAGATCGTGGCGACGATGACCAGGTCGATGTCGGCCGGGTCGACGCCGGACTTCTCGATCGCCTCGCGGCCCGCGTCGACGGCGAGATCGATCGCGGTCGTGTCCGCGTCCGCCCGCATCCGGGTGACGATTCCCGTGCGCTGCCGGATCCACTCGTCGCTGGAGTCGATGGGGCCGACGAGGTCGTCGTTCGGCACGGCGTTCTCGCCGCGTGCGGCGCCGTAGGCGAGGATGCGCGTGTAGGCGGGACCCTGGGTCTGGGCGAGCGTCTTCGGGGCGGGTGTGGTCATGGACGGTCCGATCAGGCGGTGAGCAGGTCGACGGCGGCGGGCAGGTCTTCGGGGGTCTTGACGGCGACCGCGGGGACGCCGCGGAGGCCGCGCTTCGCCAGGCCCGTGAGGGCACCGGCCGGCGTGAGCTCGATGAGCCCGGTGATGCCGGCATCGGCGAAGCCGGTCATGCACAGGTCCCAGCGCACGGGGGAGGACACCTGGGCGACGATGAGGTCGAGCGCCCGGCGTCCGTCCGAGACGACCGAGCCGTCGCTGTTGGTCCACAGCCGGATGCGCGGGTCGGCGACGCGATCCGCGGGAACCGCGTCGACGACCTGACGCAGCGCATCCTGCGCGGGCGCCATGAAGCGGGTGTGGAAGGCCCCTGCGACCTGCAGCGGGATGACGCGGGCGCCGCGCGGCGCCTCCTCGCCGAGAGCGGCGAGCGCGTCGAGCGGGCCCGCCGCGACGATCTGACCGCCGCCGTTGTAGTTCGCAGGCTGGACGCCCCGGGCCTCCAGCAGGGCGAGCACATCGTCCTCTGCACCGCCGACCACGGCGCTCATGCCGGTGGGCTCGAGAGCCGCGGCCTCCGCCATCGCCCGGCCCCGGTGCCCCACGATGCGCAGCGCGATGTCGTCGGACACGACGCCGGCCGCGGCCAGCGCCGCCAGCTCGCCCACGGAGTGGCCGGCGAGCCCGCCCGCACGGTCCGCGGCCTCGCCCAGCGCATGCCAGGCGAGGAGGGAGGCGGCGACGATCAGCGGCTGGGCGACCTTGGTGTCGCGGATGGTGTCCGCGTCGGACACCGTGCCGTGGGCGACGAGATCGACCCCCGCGGCGTCGGAGTAGGCGGCCAGCCGTTCAGCGGCACCCTTCAGCTCGAGCCAGGGGGAGAGGAAGCCGGGGGTCTGCGAGCCCTGTCCGGGGCATACGACGACGATCACTCGTCCAGTTTGCCAATGATCTGACCGGCGCGCTGGCAGAACCCTCACAATGCTGCGAAATTTCCTTGTGCGTGGTGAACAGGACAGGACGGGGCGAGGAGGCCGCCGGAGGGGTCAGCGGCGCGGTGGATCCGAGCGCGGGGACGCCGTGCGGGCCGGAAGGGGGCGTCGTAGCGGGCGGCGCCGCGCCGGCTCGGCGGTGCCGACCGATCCCAGGATCAGCGCGGTCTGCAGGATGAGCGCCTCCCGCGGCCCGGTCGCATCCCAGCCGATCACCTCGCTCACCCGCTTGAGCCGGTAGCGCACGGTGTTGGGGTGGACGAAGAGCTCGCGCGCCGTCGCCTCCAGCGATCGGCCGTTGTCCAGATAGCTCCACAGCGTGGTGACGAGGTCGGTGGAGTGCTCCTGCAGGGGACGGTAGATCCGCTCGACGAGGGTCTGCTTGGCCAGGGGATCCCCGGCCAGCGCCCGTTCGGGTAGGAGGTCGTCCGCCTCGACCGGGCGTGGAGCCCCCCGCCAGGCCCGTGCGACGGCGAAGCCCGCGAGCGCCGCGCGAGCGCTCTGCCCCGCGTCGACGAGCGCCGTCACCGCCGGTCCCAGCACGACGTATCCCGCGCCGAAGGAGGGCTCCAGACGCGCGGCGATCTCCTCGAAGGGCAGGGCGTCGTCGCTCTCCCCCCGGGGGTCGACCCGGCCGACCACCAGCACGAGGCGCGAGCCCTGGACGCCCACGAGCACGTCCACCGCCAGCTTGCGCGCGGTGCGCCGCACCTGGTCCACATCGAACTGCGGCGGGGTGGTCCCCACGATCACGCAGACCTCGCCGTGGCCGTGCCAGCCGAGCGCGGCGATGCGACTGGGCAGCTCCTCGTCGGCTTCGCCGGTGAGGATCGAGTCGACGACGAGCGCCTCGAGCCGGGCATCCCACAGGCCGCGCGCCTCGGCCGCCCGCGCGTACACGTCGGCCGCGGCGAAGGCGAGATCGCGGGAGTAGAGCAGGATCCCCTCGCGCAGTTGCTCGCCCTTGCCCGCGACGCGCTCCTCGGTGACCTCCACGGTCACCCGGATCAGCTGCAGCGTCTGCTGGAGGCTGACGCTGCGCAGCAGCTCGCGGGGAGCCGCGGCGAAGATGTCGGCCGCGATCCACGGGGTCGACGTTGGATCGTCGTACCACTGGATGAACGACGTGATGCCCGCCTGCGCGACCAGCCCCACGGAGGAGCGGCGCGCCGGCGGCATCTCGGCGTACCAGGGCAGCGTCTCCTCCAGGCGCGTGAGCGTCTGGGTGGCGATGTCACCGGCGATCCTGCTCGAGCCCGCCCGGGCGGCGGACGCGCGCCTTGCACGATCGCTCTCCTTCGTCCCCGCCATGGGGCGCCCCGTGATGCCGCTCCTGCTCC
>JBEBWQ010000279.1:0-3194 GCA_040392075.1 Microbacterium sp. | reverse complement strand
TCACTCGTGAGGGGGTTTCGCACATGGGGCGTGGCCGTCAGAAGGCGAAGCACACAAAGCTTGCCCGCGAACTCAAGGCGTTCAGCCCGGAGGTGAACTACAGCGCGCTCGAACGGGAGCTCGGTGCTGTCACCTCCGAGGACGACTATGTCGACCGCTGGGCCGACGAGCACATCGACGAAGACGAGGACGAGCTCGAGAGGGCCTGACTCTCCAGAGGGCCTGGTCCTCGAGAAGACTGGACCCCTCTCGCTTCCCGTTGACATCCGGCGCCCCCTCGGGCGCCGGATTCGTCGTTTCCTGCCACCGAGCGTGCGCTGTCATCGCCGTGTCCGCCGTCACCAGGACCCGTGCCGGCGGACCCATTCCTCCTCCACCGTGGTACGCCGGCCGGCCGCCCAGCCCGCCGGGAGCGAGACGACCAGCACCGCCAGCAGCACGATCATGGGGACCACCCAGGTGCCCGCGGCGTCGTGCAGCAGACCGATCAGCACGGGGAACACCGCGGTGACCCCGTAGCCGATCCCCTGGACGAACCCGCTCAGGGCCACGGCGCTCTCCGGCGTCCGCGCGCGGATGCTCAGCAGCACGACCGACAGCGGGAAGACCCCGCCGGTCACCCCGAGCCCGATCACCCACAGCGGAAGCAGGGCGGGAAGCGGGGCGAACAGCAGCCCCAGCCAGCCGACGATGCCCAGCGACACCGAGACGAAGAAGATCGCCCGGGTCGCCTGGAAGCGCACCACCAGGGTGGGCACGATCACCCCGGCGGGCAGGCCCATCAGCACCATCAGCGACAGCAGCGCGCCGGCGGCGGCCGTGTCGATGCCCGCGATGTCCATGAGCAGGGGCGGCAGCCAGACGAACGCGGTGTAGGTGGTGGCCGCGGACACGATGAACACCATCACCAGCGCCCACGCCAGGGGCATCCGGAACAGCCGGGCGGTCACCGCGGGGCCGGCGCCGTGGCGCCGGGAGACGCGGATCGCCTCGGTCACCGAGACCGAGCCGGTGTCGGTGACCGGGACCGTGAGCGGCCCGGTGGTCAGGAGCTCCTCCGCCGGAGCGGGCGGGCGGGCGCGCTCGCGCACCACCAGCATCACCCAGGGCACGAGGGCCACGGCCGCGAACACGCCCCACATCCCCAGGGACACCCGCCATCCGGCGAGGTCCGCCACAGGCACCGCGATGAGCGGCGGCACGAAGGTGGACAGTCCCATCGTCGTGACGTAGACGGTCATCATGATGCCGAGGTGGTCGGGGAAGTGCTTCTTCACCAGCGGCGGCAGCAGGACGTTCCCCATCCCCACCCCGGCGAACAGCAGGGCCGTCAGGCCGAGCAGCGCGATGCCGTCGGAGACGAGCACGCGCAGGAGCAGGCCCACGGTCATCGCGATGACGGCGATCGTCATCGTCGCCTCCAGGCCGAGCCGGCGGCCGAGCGCCGGCGTGAACAGCCCGGCCAGCGCGTAGCAGGCGGGCGGGGCCGCCCCGATGAGCCCGATCACGGCCGACGAAAGGGGGAAGTCCGCCGCGATGTACACGGCCACGGGGGAGAACGAAGCGACGGCCGAGCGCAGGGAGAACGCGCACAGCACGATCGCGACCACGGCGAGGATGCGCCCGGGCGCCAGCAGCGGCGGCCTACCAGGGACGCCCATGGCGGGCCTCCCAGTCGTCCTCGATCGTGGTGCGCCGTCCCGCGAGCCACCCCACCGGGAAGGCGAAGACCAGCACGCCCAGGAGGATGAGGATCGGGAGCGTCCACCCGCCGGTGGCCTCCCGCAGCAGTCCCCACATCACCGGGAAGACCGCCGCGAACGCGAAGCCGATGCCCTGCGCGAAGCCGCTGAGCACCACCACGCCCTCGGCGGTGCGCGCGCGGATGCTGATGAGCACGAGGCCGAGGGGGAAGAAGCCCCCGACGAAGCCGTAGAGGATCGTCCACACCGGCATGAGGTGGGGCAGGGGCGCCAGGAGATACCCGGTGAGCCCGGCGGCGCCTCCGAGAGCGGCCAGGAAGTACAGCGGGCGGGTGGCCTGCCAGCGCACCACCAGCATCGGCACGAGCAGCGCCCAGGGGATGCTCGAGGCACCGAAGAGGGCGAGCAGCACGCCCGCGGTGGCAGGGTCCACGCCGGCACGCTCGGTGACCAGAACCGGCAGCCAGGCGAAGGCGACGTAGCCGGTGATCGTCGAGATGGCGTAGGCGGCCATGATGACCCAGGTGAGCGGCATCGAGAGCATCCGGTGCAGCACCTTCGGCCGGGCCGCAGCCGGTACCGTCGCCCCGCCCCCCGTCAGGTCAGGGCCTCCCTCCGCCCGCACTCGAAGCTCCGCGCGATCACGGAGGATCATCAGCAGCCAGGGCACCAGCGCGGTCACCGCCAGCAGCGTCCACACCCCCAGCGAGAACCGCCAGTGCGTGGCCTCGGCCACCGGCACCGCGAGGATCGGCGGGATGAAGCTCGAGGACGCCATCATCAGCGTGTACAGCGTCATCATCATGCCGATGCGATCCGGGAAGTACCTCTTCACCAGCGGCGGCAACAGGATGTTGCCCATGCCGCCGCCGGCGAACAGCAGCAGCGTGCCCGCGAGCAGTCCGGCCGCGTTCGGCGCCACCGCCCGGCTCAGCATGCCGGCCGCGATCGCGGTCAGGGCGATCGCCGTGGTCGGCGCGAGCCCCAGCCGGCGCTCGATGAGCGGGGTGAGCAGCCCCAGGATCGCGAAGCTCACCGCGGGGGCCGCGCCGATCAGGCCGACCACCGACGCCGGCAGGTCGATCTCCGCCTGGATGTGCCCGACCAGCGGGGAGAGCGCCGACACCCCCGACCGCAGCGAGAACGCCGCGAACACGATGCCCAGCAGTGCCAGTACCCGGCCGTGCCAGAGAGGTCGAGGGGACTCGGGCATCCCCTCAGCCTAGACTCCCCGGGAGGCCGGGGCTCCCCACGCTGCTCGCTGTGCGGACCGGCCGGCGGAAAGAACCGCGCGGCGTCCGGCGGTCAGGACTCCTGCGAGCCCTCCACCCAGGCGAGGTACTCCTCGGAGACGGTCCCGGTCACGTAGCGGCCGTCGAAGCAGCTCATGTCCAGGTCGGTGATGTCGCTCCCCTCGAGGATCGCGGCCCGCATGTCCTCGACCTCCTGGTACACGATGTGGTCGGCGCCCAGTTCCTCGCCGATCTCGGG
>JBEBWQ010000278.1:0-3229 GCA_040392075.1 Microbacterium sp. | reverse complement strand
GCGCGCGCTGAGGCAACGCAAATCCGCGCCCAGCTATGGCGGGGCCCGCTTCCTGAGGCGATAGGCGACGCGGTCCAGCTCCAGACCCGCGCGACCGGCTCGATCGCCCGGCGCCGGGTTGCACGCCACGAAGAGCTGCTCGAAAGCGGGACGCGCCTCGTCGGCGAGCTTGCCGAGGTTCTCGTTGGCGGTGGGCACGGCGCGCCAGCCGAGCACGGTGAGGCCCTCCTCCGCGGCGATCCGCTCGATGCCGGCCTTCTGCACGCG
This sequence comes from Microbacterium sp., assembly GCA_040392075.1. Classification (GTDB taxonomy): domain Bacteria; phylum Actinomycetota; class Actinomycetes; order Actinomycetales; family Microbacteriaceae; genus Microbacterium. Next base: position 2,962 of record JBEBWQ010000278.1, on the reverse strand, counting down.
GCGGTCGTTCGCCTCGCGCGGCAGGAACGCCATCCCCGCGGCGTACTCCCCCACCGGAGGCAGGTCGAAATCGGTCACGGCGCGCAGGAACGCGTCGGGCATCTGGGTGAGGATGCCCGCGCCGTCACCGGTGCCGGCATCGGATCCGATCGCACCGCGGTGCTCCAGGTTGCGCAGGGCCTCCAGGGCGAGCGCGACGATGTCGTGCCCGGCCGTGCCGCGCAGCGTCGCGACCATCGCCAGTCCGCAGGCGTCCTTCTCGAACAAGGGGTCGTACAGACCTTGCCGTGCCGGGTATGCATGCCCGGCGGGGCTGCGGAAGGGCTCGTTGGATGCCATAGATGCCGTCCAGGGTGTGTGTCTCGAAGGAAACGAGGGACGGCGTTGGCCCCCGCGGAGATCGCGGGAGCCACGAAGGGTCCGCCGACTAACGGGAGTCGGGCTCGCCCTCCGGAGTCGTGCTTGTGGCGGCGGCTCCTGCGGTGACTTCGTCGGCGAGAGGCTCGCTCACGTCCACGAAATCGGAGGAGTTCGATATTACCACCTCATTACCGCGCTCCTCCGGTGAGCGCCCCGGCTGATACGGCGACGGCTCGAGGCCCGGGTGCCGTCGTGCCTGGACGACGATGATGAGCAGTCCGAGGATCACCCCCGCGATCGCCGCCCAGACATTGGTCCGCAGCCCGAAGATGATCTCGCTCGGGTCGATCCGGATGTTCTCCCAGACGATCCGGCCCGCGGAGTACCACACCAGGTACAGCCCGAACAGGCGCCCCCACCGCAGATGCCGGGTGAGGGCGAGCAGCACGAAGACTCCGAGCAGGTTCCAGATCACCTCGTAGAGGAAGGTGGGGTGGAAGAGCGTGCCGGCCGGGAGCCCGATGGGGATCGCCGGGTTGTCCGGGGCGATCTCCAGGCCCCAGGGCAGATCGGTGGGCAGGCCGAAGAGCTCCTGGTTGAACCAGTTGCCGAATCGGCCGATCGCCTGAGCCAGCAGCAGGCCGGGGGCCAGCGCGTCGGCGAAGGTCCAGAACCGGATGCCGGTCCAGCGGCAGCCCAGCCAGGCGCCCACCGCACCGCCGAGGAGCGCCCCGAAGATCGCGATGCCGCCGTCCCAGATGTTCCAGATGGCGTCCCGCACGAAGGGGTTCCACCATTCGCGTCCCGCGGCGAAGTAGAACGACCAGTGGGTGACCACGTGGTACAGCCGCGCGCCGATGATCGCGAGCGGCACCGCGAGGATGCCGATGTCGATGACGGCCCATCGCTCCACCCCCCGGCGGCTCAGGCGGCTGTTCGTCATCAGCACCGCGATGACGATGCCGGCCACGATGCACAGCGCGTAGAAGTGGATCGTGAGCGGGCCGATCTGGAACGAGCTGACCGAGGGGCTCGGGATGCTCATCGGAAGGATGCTCGTGGGCACGCTCGCAGAGGCGGCGATCGAAGCGAGGGACATGAGAGCGATTGTACTGGGCGGACCGATGGCGCCCGTTCAGCCTGCGGCGGCCCGGCGGACGCACAGCCCTCTCGGCCCCTGAGGGCGGCGACCGCGGACGGCTCCCGGCCCCCGAGGGGGTGGCCCGCAGATGGTGCGGTCAGCGAGCAGTGCCGGCGGAGAGCTCGCGCGCCGTCGCGGCCAGGGCGTCCAGCCCGCCGTCGCGCAGCGCACGCACGAGGGCCGTGCCGACGATGACTCCGTCGGCATACTCGAGGACGCCGCGCACCTGCTCCGCGTTCGAGATGCCGATGCCGACGCAGGCGAGGTCGGCGCCGCCCGCGGCGGTGTGCGCGCGCAGCCGTCCCACCAGCGTCCGCGCGGCCTGGTCGAGCGCCGCGCGCTCGCCGGTGATGCCCATCGTCGAGACGGTGTAGACGAAGCCGGTGGAGGAGGCGGTGATGAGGTCGAGACGGTCGTCCGACGAGGTGGGAGCGGCGAGGAAGATCCGGTCCAGGCCCGTGCGACGGCTCGCGGCGATCCACTCGTCCGCGGCCTCCGGGGTGATGTCGGGGGTGATGAGGCCCGCTCCCCCGGCCGCGACGAGATCGTCCGCGTAGCGGTCGATGCCGTACTGCACCACGAGGTTCCAGTAGGTCATCACCAGCACCGGCACATCGGTCTCGGCCGTGACCCGGCGGATGATCTCGAACAGATCGCGCAGGCGGAAGCCGTTCGCCAGCGCCTGCTGGGTCGCCTCCTGGATGATCGCCCCGTCCATCACCGGGTCGCTGTACGGCGGACCCAGCTCGATGACGTCCACGCCGTTGCGGGCGAGCGTGAGCGCCGCCTGCACACTGGTCTCGAGGTCCGGGTATCCGGCCGGCAGATAGCCGATCAGGGCGCCGCGGCCGGCGGCGTGCGCGGCGCGGACGGCAGCGGTCACCCGGCTCATGAACGCACCTCCGAGGGGTCGACGCCCTCGTCGTAGAGGTCGAAGTAGCGGGCCGCGGTGTCCATGTCCTTGTCGCCGCGTCCGGAGAGGCTCACCACGACGACCCCGTCGGGCCCCAGCTCGGCGCCGATCCGCAGCGCACCGGCCAGGGCGTGCGCGGACTCGATCGCCGGGATGATGCCCTCGGTACGGCTGAGCAGCCGGAGCGCCTGCATGGCCTCGTCGTCGGTCGCCGGGATGTAGGCGGCGCGGCCGATGTCGGCGAGCCATGCGTGCTCGGGACCGACTCCCGGGTAGTCGAGCCCCGCCGAGATGGAGTGCGACTCGATGGTCTGCCCGTCCTCGTCCTGGAGGACGTAGGTCTTCGCGCCGTGCAGCACGCCCGGACGACCGCGCTCGATGGACGCGGCCTGCCGGTCGGTGTCGACGCCGTCGCCCGCCGCCTCGACGCCGTAGAGGGCGACGCCGGCGTCGTCGAGGAAGGCGTCGAACATGCCGATGGCGTTCGATCCGCCGCCCACGCAGGCCACGACCGCATCGGGGAGCCGCCCGGTCTTCTCGAGCGGTTG
>JBEBWQ010000277.1:0-3232 GCA_040392075.1 Microbacterium sp. | reverse complement strand
CGGCGCGAGCGCCTGCGCCTCGACCGCCGGCGGGGACCCGCCCCGAGCGGCAGGAGTCCCGGGCGCTCCCGGGATGACCGTTTCGATCGGCTGCGGACCGGGCAGGCCCGGCGGGATCACCTCGATCGCGGTGACGGGGCCGGTCGCGGAGGCGACGGTGGCGCCCAGCAGCGCGAGAACCGTATCGACGCCGTCGATGCCGGCTCCGAGCAGGGGATCCAGACCGCCGATCAGAGCTTCCGCCACGGGCAGCCCCTGCAGTGCGGCGATGATCGGTCGGGTGAGCTGCCCGGTGGGGGCCTCGCCCAGCAGCCGGGTCGCCGAGTCGGCAGCGGCGCCGCCCGTCGCCACCACCGTATTCGCGGCGCTGCTCACGGTCGCCGCGGTATCGGGTCCGGCGATCGGCACCGAGTCGACGATCTCGATGACCGGATCCACCACCTGGGTGAGGGTCTCGGCTGCCGGCTCGGTGACGGCGGGTGCGGCGGGAGCCACGAGCTGGATGACGGGGGCCACCACCCCGTCGATGGCATCGCCCACCAGATCCGCCGCGGTCGAGGTCACAGTCGAGGTCACGGTCGAGGTCGTCGATTCGACGACGGAGCTCAGATCATCGAGGAGGCCGGCGGGGCGCTCTGCGGCCTGAGCGGTCGCGCCGCCGAGGACGAAGCCGATCGCGGTCAATGCGAGGCCGGCGCCGGCGCCGGCGAGCAGGCGGCCGAGCACTCGGCGCGGAGCAGAAGCGGTGGTATCCATCAGGCACGTCACCCCCCAGTGGCCCCCAGGATCCGGATTGTCACATACGGACCTTCCATCTACGCCGCAATTTACCCCACGGCCGCGCCGATGGCTACCCCCTTGCGCTCCGGGGCGCCGGCGAGATCCGCGGTGGTCCGACCAGTGCGTGCACGGGCTCGGCGAGGTGCACGAGCGGAGGAATCGTCGGAGGGGGGAAGCCGAAGCGGCGGTGCGCGTCCGTATGCAGCCCCTCTGCGACGGCGCGGCGCAGTGTCCACGGCTCGTGGTGCACGGGGTAGCGCCACAGCCGCCCGCCGCGGAAGGCGAACATGTTCCAGCGCGCGGTCAGCCAGGCGGCCAGCCCCGCGGAGGCGTCGACGGTCTCGCCCGCGCGCACCGTCGCGCTGAACGAGATCGCCGCGCCGCCGGATCTCAGAAAGCGGTAGGCGCGCACCGGATCCGCACCAGACACCAACCCCGGCCCCGATCCCGGCATCGTCCGAGTGTGCGCGAGCGCGCGGTGGTACGGCAGCCCGAGCGTGCGGGCAGCGGCCACGAAGGCCGCATTCGAGCACCAGAGCCCCAGGAACCAGACCCCGCGGTTCCCGGCCAGATCGTGCACGTAGACGCGCACATTCAGCTCGGGAAACGCCGAGCAGCGCGGAATGGCGGGCAGCGGCGGCACGCGCACCCCGGACATGGCGAAGGGGACGACGCCCAGCCAGGTCTCCCCCTCGTGCTCGTCGACGACGAGTCCCGGTGGGAGCAGCTGCTGCACCCTCTCCGCCGGCACCGGCCAGTGGAGGAGCGCCAGAGACTCCCAGGTCTGCGCATTGAGGAGCACGCGCGAGGCCGCGGGCGGCTGAGGATCGATCGGCCGGACCGGATCGGGCTGCCTCATCCTCACCGCCTTCGAAGTGTCGCCGAGCGTGCGTCGCGGGGTCGCGTGCCGCGGGATCGTATGCCGCAGTGCCGAGGTGTCGCAGCGCCGCAGAGGGTCCCGCGGCGAGCCCGTCCCCTTCCGCGATGCTACCGCGGCCCCGTTTCGGGAACCGCGACCGTGCGCGGAGAGCCGCCAGGGTCCGCAGATGCCAGGGATCCCGGAGATGCCCTGGCGTCAGGGCGCCAGATCGAGCTCGCGGACGACCCGGACGACCCGGGCGCGATCCCCCTCGCTCAGACTCTGCAGCGGCAGCGGCAGGCTCCGCTCGGGCACGAGGCCCAGATGCTCGGCGACGGCGGCGATCACCCGGAGGCTCCCGCCGAGCTCGGCGAAGAGGCGCCAGAGGGGATCGAGCCGCTCGGATGCGGCGAGCGCCTCCGCGGCCCGCCCCGCCAGGGCGGCACCGGCGATCCGCGTCGCGGGCTCGGGAAGCGTTCCCGCGAGAACCGAGTACCAGACCTGGCAGCCGGCGTTCAGCCCGGCCGCGGCGAAGGGGTCGCCGGAGATCCCGATGGTGACCTCCTCCGGAATCGCCGCACGGATCTCGCGCACCCGGGCGAGCGCCCGGGCGGGATCCGCTGGCACTCCCGGGATCTTGATCGAGGCCACGCCCGGAAGCGCCGCGACCTGTCCGTTGAGCTCCGTGGTGAAGGTGAAATGCGTCGTGCGCGGATTGTCGTAGACGATGACCGGCAGCGCCGTCGAATCGGCGACCGTGCGGAAGAGCTCGAACACCTCCTCGGCGGTGAGCGGCTGGTAGCTCATCGGGGCCAGGAGCACGCCGCGCGCGCCCGCCTCCTCGGCGATCCGGACATTCGCGAGCACCTGCGAGGTGCGCAGCGCCCCCACGCCCAGGAACACCGGGATGCTCCCGGCGTGCTCGACGGCGAGTCGCGCGACCCTGCTGCGCTCCTCGGTGCTGAGATAGGCGCCGGAACCGGTCGAGCCGAGCGCGGTGATCGACGTCACCTGCGACCGGGCGAGCCGCGCGATCAGCGCGGCGAAGGATCCCTCATCGACCCGGTCGTCGACGAGCGGGGTGAGGGGGAAGGCGCTCAGTCCGGTGAACACGGTCTACTCCGTCGGCAGTCGCTCGTTGCCGGAGGTCGCCGAGGTGTAGCCGTGCTCCACCGGGCGACCGCTGTCGTCGAGGGCGACGAAGACGATCTTCTCGATGGTGAGGATGCGGCGGCGGGTGATCATGTTCCGCACCTCGGCGCGCATGGTGAGCGAGGTGCGGCCGAAGCGCGTGGCCTCGACGGCCATCTCGATGAGATCCCCCTGGCGGGCGGTCGACTCGAAGTCGATCTCCGACATGAACTTCGTGACGAGGCGCTCATTGCCGAGCTGCACCACGGCGTAGATCGCGGCCTCCTCGTCGATCCACTGCAGCAGACTCCCGCCGAAGAGCGTGCCGTTCGCGTTGAGATCCTGCGGGCGCACCCATTTCCTGGTCGTGAAGTCCATCTCTCCTCCGGGTTCCTCGGGTTCAGGGCAGCGGCGCGGGATCGGCCGCGCACTCGGGCACCGGATCGGCCGTGGGATCCGCCG
>JBEBWQ010000276.1:0-3234 GCA_040392075.1 Microbacterium sp. | reverse complement strand
CGCTGGCGGGCGACCTCGCGAAGCGCCAGGTCACGGAGCCGCACTGGTCGAAGGACGCCGGAGCCGCCGTCGCCTTCGAGAAGGTCACGCTGTTCGGCGTGGAGATCATCCCGCGGCGCCGCGTGCAGTTCGCACGGATCGATCGGGCCGGCGCCCGCGAGCTGTTCCTCCGGCACGCCCTGGTGGAGGGCGAGTGGGACCCCTCCCGGATCGACAAGCGGGTGAGCGCGTTCTGGCGGAGCAACGCGGAGCTGCGCCGGCGTTTGGAGCGCCTGGAGGAGCGGGAGCGCCGCCGGGACATCCTCGCCGGCGACGAGGCGGTCTACGCCTTCTACGACGCACGCATTCCCCCCGAGGTATACGACGTGCGCTCCTTCGAGCAATGGTGGCGGGACGCTCTCGCGACCACGCCGAAGCTGCTCGTCATGCGCGATTCCGACCTCATCGACCAGGACGACCGGGTGGATCAGGGCGAGTTCCCCACCCGCTGGACTCAGGGCGACCAGGTGCTCTCCCTCGCCTACCGCTTCGAGCCCGGCGCGCCCGACGACGGGGTGAGCGCGGTCGTCCCGCTCGCGCTGCTCCAGCAGATCCGCGACACCGGCTTCGACTGGCAGGTGCCGGGACTGCGTGCCGAGCTGATCACCGGCCTGCTGCGAGCCCTGCCGAAAGCGATCCGCCGGCACGTCGTCCCCGCGGCGGACTGGGCGGAGAGGTTCGGGGCGGAGCTCGCACCCGACGCGCCCGAGAAGCACGAGGGCCTGCCCTCCCGCCCGCTGCTCGAGGCACTGGCACGGCTTGTCCAGCCGCTCGCGAACCAGCCGGTCTCGGTCGCGGACTTCGACCTGGACCGGGTGCCCGGACACCTCCGGATGAACTTCCGCGCGGTGGACGAGCGCGGGCGCGTGGCGGGATCGGGGCGGGATCTCCGGCTGCTGCAGGAGCAGCTCTCCGACCGGTCCCGGGCGAGCGTCGCACGCTCCCTGGCCTCGGCCGGGGCCCGCGCGGACCGAGACGCGGGAGGCTCGGCGACGACGGGCCCGGACGCGGTCGCCGCCACGGTCCGCGCGGGACGGAACGCGACGACGGTCGAACGGACCGGTCTCACCTCCTGGACCTTCGGCGAGCTGCCCGAGGTGCTCGACACCCCGGTCGCCGGCGGCGTCGTGCGCGGCTATCCGGCGCTCGTGGACGAGGGCAGGAGCGTGGCGGTGCGATGGGAGGCGACTCCCGCCGCCGCGGCGGCCGCCACCCGGGCAGGGGTCCGCCGGCTCGTGCTGCTGAGCGTCCCCTCCCCCGCCGCCTACGTCCAGGAGCATCTGACGGCGCCGGAGAAGCTCGCCCTCGCCGCGTCCCCCTACCCCTCCGCCGCCGCCCTCATCGAGGACTGTCGCGCGGCGGTCGCCCAGGCGATCATCGACCGGACGGTCCCGGCGTCCGGCATCGGGACCGTCGGCGCGACGACCGCGGGCATCGTGCGCACCGAGGCGGAGTTCGCCCGGGTCCGCGACGCGGTGTCGTCTGCGATCGTCGACGAGCTGTTCGCCGCGGTGTCCCTCGTCGCCCGCATCCTCACGAAGGCGCGCGAGGTCGAGCGCGGGCTCAAGGCGCAGAACTCCCTGACCCTCCTCGGGCCGCTGAACGACATCCGCACCCAGCTGGCCGGGCTCATCCCTCCCGGCTTCGTCTCCACGACCGGCGTGGAGCGGCTGGCGCACCTCCCCCGCTATCTCGACGGCATCCTGGAGCGGCTGAAGACCCTGACCGACGCCCCCGGGAAGGACCGCACCCGGCTCACCGAGTACGAGCGGATGGCCGCCGCCTACGCCGCGGCCGGCGGGACGATTCCCCTGGTCCCGGACGCCGAGTCCGCCGACGCATCGCTCGACGGGCTCGGGGAGGTGCGCTGGCTGCTGGAGGAGTACCGGATCAGCCTGTTCGCACAGCGCCTCGGCACCGCGTCGCCCGTCTCCCCCCAGCGCATCCAGAAGGCCCTCGCGGCGCTCCCCCGCTGAGCGCGGGCGAAGACCCGCCCTCGGGCTCGCCCTGGGCTCCCGCCATCCGTTGCCCTGGATGGCCGCCGGCCCCTGCCAGGCGAGCCCGCCCCCTCCGGTGCGCGCTAGCCTGGCGGCATGGCAAAAGCGATCGTGTACACCGAGATCGGCGGACCGGAGGTCCTGCACCTGGCCGAGGTCCCCCCGGCCGAGGCGGGGCCGGGTCAACTGGTCGTGCGCATCGAGGCGGCCGGGGTCAACCCGATCGACGCGAAGCTCCGCGGAGGCGTGCGCCCGAGCCCGCCGATCACCTCACCCCGTCGGGTCGGCTTCGACGGCGCGGGCGTCGTCACCGCGGTGGGCGCGGGCGTCGCCGGCTTCTCGGCGGGCGATCGGGTCGCCCTGGCCTGGGCGTCGGGCACCTACGCCACCGAGACGGTCGTCGACGCGACGCACGCCGCCCGGCTTCCCGGCGAGGTGTCCTTCGCCGACGGCGCCGGCATCGGCATCCCCGCCGGGACCGCCTATCAGGCGCTCCGTTCGCTGGGCGTGACCGCGGCCGACGTGCTGCTCGTCCACGGCGGGTCGGGCGCGGTGGGCCAGCTCGCCGTGCAGTTCGCGCTGGCGTGGGGAGCCACGGTGATCGCCACCTCCAGCCCCGCCCGGCACGAGCACCTGCGCGCCCTCGGCGCGATACCCGTGGCCTACGGCGAGGGCCTGACCGAGCGGGTGCGAGCCGCGGCCCCGGGGCCGGTCACGGTCGCGCTGGACTGCGCCGGGACCGACGAGGCGCTCCAGACCTCCCTCGACCTCGTCGCCGATCGCGACCGCATCGCCACGATCGTCCGCGGCTCGGACGCCGAGAGCCTCGGCATCCGCGCCTTCCAGGGCGGCTCGACCAGGCCCCTCACCGAGCAGGAGTCGGCCTGGCGCGCCGAGGCTCTCCCCGCGACGATCGACCTGATCGCCGCGGGCAGGATCTCGATCGACTTCGCCCCGTCGATGCCCCTGGCCGATGCGGCGCGCGCCCACGCGATCATCGAGTCCGGGCACGCCGGCGGGAAGATCATCCTTCTCCCCTGAGCCCGCATCCCCTGCCCGTATCCCCTGCCGCGCTCGGGACCGGTCCCGCCTACGCATCTCCCGAGGACAGGAGATCAGCCCGAGAACAGGACGATTCTGGCCGGATCGTCCTGTTCTCGGGCACTCCTCCTGTTCTGGGGACGTCGTGCGGGGATTG
>JBEBWQ010000275.1:0-3256 GCA_040392075.1 Microbacterium sp. | reverse complement strand
GCGCAGGGCGACGAGACGCAGGCCTTCCTCTCCGCCTGGACGATCTTCTACTGGGCGTGGTGGATCTCGTGGTCCCCCTTCGTGGGCATGTTCATCGCGAAGATCTCACGGGGACGCACGCTCCGGCAGTTCGTCTCCGTCGTGATCCTCGTGCCCTCGGTCATCTCGTTCGCGTGGTTCGCGATCTTCGGGACCACCGCCATCGACCAGCAGATGAACGGCGCAGGTCTCAGCACCACCCCGCCGGAGGAGGTGCTGTTCGGGGTGCTCGGCAACCTGCCGTTCCCCCTGGTCACGAGCATCGGGCTGATCCTCCTCATCGCGATCTTCTTCATCACCGGGGCCGACTCCGCGTCCCTCGTGATGGGCACCCTCTCCCAGCAGGGACGACCCGAGCCGGCACGCTGGGTCTCCGTGGTCTGGGGGACCCTCGTGGGCGTCATCGCCGCGGTCGTGCTCGTCTCGGGCGAGGCGGGGAGCGGGCTGCGCTCGCTGCAGAACGTCACCATCGTCGCGGCGCTCCCCTTCGCGGTGATCATGGCGCTCATGATGGTCGCGTTCCTGAAGGACCTGCGGCGGGATCCGCTGATCCTCCGCGACAAGTACGCACGTCACGCGCTGCGGCACAGCGTGCGCTCCGGCCTGGAGGAGTACGGCGACGACTTCGCCCTGATGCCGGTCGAGTACGACCACTCCGCCGACGACATCGCCTGGGTCGACGAGGGGGACGTCGACGAGACCCTCGCCGAGGTCTACGAGGCCGCGACGGAGGCGATCGACATCATCCCGGCGACCGAGGAGAGCGCGGTCCCGGCCACGGAGGAAACCGTCGAGGGCGGGAAGCACATCTGATAACTTTTGACGTGATTCGAGGGGGAGGTCGCGGGTGCAAGACGGGGAGAGCGCGGCCGTGCGCGAGTTGCAGTCGCCCTCCCTCGCCCCCGAACGGTTGATGGCGATAGCGGCCGAGCATCCGATGCTGCGGCCCCTGGTGGCTCAGCACCCGAACGCCTATCCGGATCTGATCGCGTGGATCCGTCAGCATCCCGCTGCCGCGCCGCGCTCCCCGGTCGCGCCGGGGGCTCTTGCTGAGCCCGGCCCTGTCGTCGCCTCCGGACCCGTGGTCGCCACCGGACCCGTGTTCGCGTCCGGCCCCGTCGTCGTGCCCAGCTCGCCCGCCACGCCCAGCCCCGTGGTCGCCTCCAGCCCCGCTGCCGGGTCCGGCCCCGCCGCGGCTCCGCTCGACAGACCCGTCCCGAGCCCGACCGTCAGTCCTGCCGCAGCAGGCAGGTCGACCGGCGCTGACGGCCCCGCCACGGCCATTCATCCAGCGGTCACCCCTCCTGCTCCCGCCGAGGCCGCTGGCACGGCGGAAGTGGATCGCCCTGCCGAGTCCGCCCGTTCCGCAGGGGCCGCCGGCTTCCAGCCTGCCCGTCTTGCCGAGCCTGCCCGTCTTGCCGAGCCCGTCCGTTCGTCCGGGGCCGCCGGCTTCGAACCCGCCCGCCCTACCGAACCCGCCCGTCTTCCCGAGGCTGCCGGCGCACACCGGACCACCGCCCCGCCTCAGACGCCTCCGCGACACGGCTCTCGAGCGAAGGCGCTGCTGACCGGGTTCGGCATCGGCGTGGTCGTGGGCGGCGCGATCTCGGCGGTGCTGTTGCTCTGGGTGCTCCCCGGACTCTTCGGGAGCGTCATTGGCTAGGCGGCGCGCGACCGCCGGCCCCGGTGCGGCACAGCCCGGGGCGGGACCGGGCGTACCGGGACAGCCCGGACCGAGCCTGGCCGCCGGCACCGGCGCGCTCGCAGGAGCCGGCGGACCGCGGAAGAGCTCGGCGCGCTCCCTGTGGTGGATCGCCGCGGGACTGTTCGGGACGGCACTGCTCGCCGGCGGCGTCGTGGCGGGGTGGGCGGCGGCGAACTCGCTCGCCGTGGCGGACCAGGACCGCGCGATCGCGGAGACCCTGGTGATCTCCCTGCCCGATCTGTCGGCGGACGCCTCGGTGCGGATGCCGGATGTGCGCGGGCTGAGCGAGCAGAGCGCGCGGCAGACGCTGGTCGATGCGGGTCTTCCCGCCGCGGCCGTCGCGGTCATCGAGCAGCCGGCGGCGGGTGCGCCCGGTCGGGTGATCCAGCAGACCCCGGTGTTCGGCACGGTCAACCCGGCGACCGTCTCCCTCGTGGTCTCGACCGGCGCGGAGGTGCCCGCGGCCGTCGGGTGGCCGGCCGCCGATGCCGTGAACGAGCTGCGCTCGCTGGGGACGCGGGTGGAGCAGGTCAAGGTCTACGAGCCCGGTGCGGCGGTGGGCACGGTGACCGCGATCTCACCGGCTCCGGGTACCGCGCTGCCGGAGGTCGTGACCGTCTACATCGCCGACACGCCGAGCACGCGCCTCCTCACCGATTTCGACCGTCTTCGCGGCAGCGGCTCCACCCGTACGGACTACCTGCATCTCGGTCAGCGGTTCGACACCGGGATGGAGCTGTCGGCGGCGCAGAACGCGTCGGCGACCGGCACCTCCTGGAACCTCGAGGGCCGGGCCACGACGATCGAAGGCTCCGCGGCGGTCGCCGAAGGGGAGGACGCCTCCTTCGCGGCGCAGCTCGTGGTCCTCGGCGACGGGAACGAGCTCGCCCGGCTGGATCTCACATCGACCACTCCCACGCCGTTCCTCTGGGACGTCCGAGGAGTGCAGACGGTGACGATCGTCGTCGTCACCGCCGGGACTGCCCGCACCGGCGACATCGTGCTGCTCGACATGGAAGTGCTGGGGAGCTTCGACGCGATGAACGCGGGTCCCCAGCCGTGAGCACGCTTCCCCCGCCATCGGGGCGATCCGGGCCGGCAGCGCGGAATCGGCGTGCGGGCCGGAGGCTGCGCGCGCTGACCGCGGGGATCACCGCACTGGCCGTCGTGGCGACGAGCGTGGTGACCTGGGTCGTCCTCGGCGGGGTCGACGCCGCGCAGGCGGGCACCCTTTCCGGGCTCCGTGCCGCCGGGGACGCCGGGGGCTGGCGCACCATCGCGGCGCAGCCGGTCGCCGACGAGGAGGGCTTTTCCACCGAGCATGAGCTCGACGGCTTCGCCGCGCTCTCCCTGGGGACCGGCGACGCCGCCCCGGTGTGGTGGGTGGCGCAGGTGACCGCGTTCGCGGCGGAGAGCCCGGCGATCGTGCGGCTGGAGGGCGCTCCGCTCCTCCGCGCCCCCGCCGCCGGGACCGTGAGCGTGAGCACGGTCCTCGCCGTGCCCCTCGACGGT
>JBEBWQ010000274.1:0-3271 GCA_040392075.1 Microbacterium sp. | reverse complement strand
GGCAGCAGAAGACGTACGGCACGCGCCATGCGCGCAGGGTCTCCAGGATCTCGGTCGCGGTCGCCATCGGGGCCTCCTCCTCGCCGGTCCGGTGCGTCGATGCCCGGTCCGGCACGTCAAATCTGGTCTGGTGCTCGTACGGTAACGAGTCGGCGGGTCCGGGGGCCTCGGCGCGCGGAGGGAAGCGGAGCGCGATCGGTGCGACACGCTGTCGGACGCGATAGCGCACACCCCCGGCATCCTTTGCGACATCCGGTATCAATTTCCCGGATCCGATTCCTGCAGCCGAGCCGAGGGATTCCCCGCGTCGCGCTCCTACATTCGGTGTACCGCCGCCGGCCACGGCCCTGCGGCATCCGCCCGAACGACGAAGCGAAAGGCGCGTGCATGTCCCGTCCACCGGTGTCGATCACGATCAAGCGGTGGTTCCGCCCGCGCATCGCCCTGCTGGTGGTGCTGGCGATCACGCTCTTCCTGTTCGTCTACCCGGTGGTGATGCTGGTCGTCGGCGCCTTCCGCAACGCGGACCCGACGCTGCCCGCGCAGTGGGGCGTGCAGAGCTTCGTCGAGGTGTACACCAACCCCCAGACGTACGCCACCTTCGGCAGCTCCCTGTTCCTGGCGACGTCCACCACGATCCTGTCGATGCTGTTCGCGCTGTACATGGCCTTCCTGTCGGCGCGGACGCGTACGCCGCTGCGCCGGCTCATCACCCCGGCGATGGTGGTGGTGCTCGCCCTGCCGCCGACCTTCTTCGCGATCTCGTGGGGGATGCTCGGCAATCCGCGCGTGGGCACGCTCAACCAGATCCTCGGCGCACTGACGGGCACCGACGTCTCCCTCTTCGACATCAACTCGTGGGCCGGCATCATCGCCGTGACCGCCCTGAACAAGGCCGCGATCACCTATCTGCTCATCATCGGCCCCTTCACCGCGCTGGACCGCAGTCTCGAGGAGGCGGGCCAGGTCGCCGGCGCGAGCGGGTTCCGGGCCTTCTTCGGCATCGATCTGCCCGTGCTCGCGCCGACGATCACCGGGGTCACCATCCTGGCGTTCGTGAAGGGACTGGAGACCTTCGACGTCCCCCTCATCCTGGGCACACCCGTGGGCATCCGGGTGGTCGCGACCGAGATCTACGGCCAGATCCAGAACAACATCCCGCCGAACTACGGCGGGGCCAGCGCCCTGTCCACCACGCTCCTGGTCGTCGTGATCGTCCTCGTGCTGGTCCAGTGGCGCATGCTCGGCAAGCGCCGGTTCGTCACGGTCACCGGCAAGAGCTTCCGCACCGACCGCTGGGACATCCGGGGCTGGAAGTACGTCGGCACGGCGGCGATCGTGCTCTACATCCTGGCCGCGGTGGTGCTCCCCGGGCTCCAGCTGATCTACGGGGCGCTGCAGCCGTACTTCGGCGCCGGGTTCGCCAACCTGACGCTGCGCCACATCGAGAACGCCCTCACCTCGCCCGCCCTCGTCGACGCCATCGGGCTCACCCTCATGCTCGCCGTGGTCTGCGGGCTGCTCGCGGCGACGTTCTCGGCGGTGGCCAGCTACCTCAACGCCCGCTCGACCTCGCGGCTGGTGAAGGTGAACGAGCTGAGCCTCTGGCTCCCCTGGGCGGTGCCCGGGGTCGTGCTGTCGCTGGCCTTCGCCTGGGCGTTCCTGGCGGTGCCGGGACTCCGCTCGCTCTACGGAACCCCGTGGATCCTGATGCTGGCGCTCACGGTGTCGGCGATCCCGGTCGCCATGCGACCGGTCCAGGGGGCCGTCGCGCAGCTGAGCAGCGAGCTGGAGGACGCGGCCCGCATCGGCGGCGCATCGCGGCCGCGCACGTTCTTCGCCGTCGTGCTGCGCATCATCGCCCCGAGCTTCCTCGCCTCGTGGTTCGTGGCGGCGATCCTCGTCTCCGGGAACCTCGCGGTGCCGACCCTGCTGTCGGGTCTGGGCAACAAGACGGTGCCCATGCTGGTCTTCCAGCTGTACGGCGACGGGCAGGTGACCCAGTCCGCGGCGCTCCTGCTGGTCCACCTGGGCATCACCTTCGGCGCGCTCGGCGCGGTCTGGCTCCTGTTCCGCGGGGCGACCTTCCTGCTGCTGCGGCGGCGGCCCGCGCCGGTGGAGCGGGTCCCTGCCCTGCCCGTGCCCGAACCGGAGGAGGCGCGATGAACACCACGCGGCCCGCGTCCCGCACGCGGAGAGATCAGGGAGGAAACATGGCGGATGTCTCGCTGCGCGATCTGAGGAAGGACTTCGGCGGCCACCAGGTCCTGTCCGGGATCGATCTGGAGGTCCAGCGCGGAGAGCTGGTCGTCCTGCTGGGCCCCAGCGGCTGCGGGAAGACGACCCTGCTGCGCTGCCTGTCCGGGCTGGAGGAGGCCGGCGGGGGAACGGTCAGCATCCGCGGCAAGGTCGTGGACGACCCGCTGCGGGGGGTGTTCGTCCCGCCCAACCGGCGCGGCATCGGCATGGTCTTCCAGAGCTACGCCCTGTGGCCCCACATGACGGTGCGCGGGAACGTCGCCTATGCGCTGAGGCTGGCCAAGCTGCCGGCCGCGGAGATCCGGCAGCGGGTCGACGAGGCCCTGCGCAACCTCAACATCCTGGAGCGGGCCGAGCAGTACGCCGGCCAGCTCTCCGGCGGACAGCAGCAGCGCGTCGCGCTCGCCCGCGCGATCGCGTCGCGTCCGGATCTGATCCTGTTCGACGAGCCGCTGTCGAACCTCGACGCGAAGCTGCGCCTCAAGGTCCGTCTGGACATCCGCAAGCTCCACCGGCGGTCCGGCATCACCGCCGTCTACGTCACCCACGACCAGGAGGAGGCGATGGCCCTCGCGGACCGGATCGTGGTGATGGACCAGGGGGCGATCCAGCAGATCGGCACGCCGGAGGAGATCTACACCGCGCCCGCGAACACGTTCGTGGCCGACTTCATGGGGTTCGAGAACCTCGTGCGCGGGACGATCCGCGGCTCCGCCGGGGATGCGGTGTTCGAGGCGGACGCGGGGGATCTGCAGCTGCCGATTCCCCGGCCCGCCGACGCGGACCGGCCCGTGCCCGCCGAGCCGGGCCGGGCGGTCCTGGCGATGCGATCGGCGCACGTGGAGGTCGTCGCGGAGGACGCTCCGCCGGCGGCGGGCACGGCGGACGTGCGGGGCACGGTGGCGACGCGGACCTACCTGGGCGACTCGACGCAGGTCGTGGTCGAGGTCGGGGACAACCGCCTCTTCTGCCGGCTGACCGAGGACGAGCGGCTGCGCCGGGGCGCCCTCCC
>JBEBWQ010000273.1:0-3279 GCA_040392075.1 Microbacterium sp. | reverse complement strand
TCCTCGTCGGAGCGATCCTCGCCGGCTCCGCGATCTGGATCCGGCGCGTCTTCGGCCCGGTGTCCGTCGACCAGCTGCTGCTGAACCTCCCCGGCGCCGGCGGGGCCGAGATCACCGGTGCGGAGACCGGGTACATCGAGAGCTTCGTCTGGCGGGCCGTGGTCCTCCCCGTGGCCGTCGTGCTGCTCGGAGCAGCGGTCTGGCGAGGAGGCCGATGGCTTCTGTCGCGCCGTCGCGGTCGCGCGGCGCGGACCGAGGAGGCCTCCCTCGCGTCGCGCCGTCGCGGCCCGATCGGCGGGGTGCGGACGATCCTGCCGGGAGCGGTCGCCCTGACGGTGTTCCTGGCCGGCGGCGCTCTGTTCGCGCAGGCGTCGGGGCTCGTGCAGTACCTCAGATCCACCGTCTCCTCGCTGACCATGGCCGAGTACTACGTCGCGCCCCGGACAGGGGGCGGCCCGCTCCTCGCCGGGAACCTGTCGCCCGCGGCTGCCGATCGGAAGAACCTCGTGCTGATCTACCTGGAATCGGCCGACGACCTCTTCTCCGACGAGCGGCTCTTCGGCGAGAACCTCCTGGCGCCGCTGGACCAGGTGGCGCAGGAGTGGTCGAGGATCCCCTCCCTGCGCACCTATGAAGGGGGAGGGTGGACCATGGCCGGGATCGTGGGGACCCAGTGCGGGGTGCCCCTGCGCGGACCCGGCATCGGCGAGAACGACATCAACTCCAACTCCATCGGCGAGGAGCAGGCGGACTACCTCCCGGGCGCCGTCTGCCTGGGCGATGTCCTCGCGGACGCGGGCTACACGAGCGTCTTCCTGGGCGGCGCGGACGCGAGCTTCGCGTCGAAGGGGGACTTCCTGCGCGCCCACGGCTACGACGAGGTGCGGGACCTGCCGTACTGGCAGGAGCAGGGCGAGTCGGAGATGTTCGGGTGGGGTCTTTCCGACCGCGCGCTGATGGAGCAGGCCAAGGCCGAGGTCACCCGCCTGCACGAGTCGGGGCAGCCCTTCAACCTGACCCTGCTCACCCTCGACTTCCATGAGCCCCTGCATGTGTACGACTACTGCGAGGTCACCACCGAGGAGCCGCTGAGCTCGGTGCTGCGCTGCTCCCTGGAGCAGGTCGCCGGCTTCGTCGAGTACCTCGCGGACCGGGGCTACCTGGACGACACGGTGGTGGTGATCATGGGGGATCATCCCAAGATGCTCGCCGAGGGCGGAGCCTACGCCGCCGAGCTCTCGGCGCTGGACTACTACACCGAACGGGTGCTCTACAACCGGATCTGGAGCCCGATGGAGGTCTCTCCGGCCCGTGACCCCATCGACCAGCTGAGCATGTTCGCCACAGTGCTCGACCTGCTCGGCCTGGGCCGGGACGACCGGCTGGCCGGCCTCGGAATGTCCGCGTACGTCGGGAGCACCGAGGCGCGCAACGCGTTCGAGCTCTCCGACGACGAGTACCGCGAGCTGCTGCAGTCCCGCTCGGCGGATCTCTACCGGAAGCTGTGGGGCGTGGACGAGGGGCTTCTGGAGGCCGACTCCGTCGAGTAGCGTCCGCGCGGGCGCGGGCGCGGGCGCGGGCGCCGGCGATCCCGGCGCGAGGGGCCCTGATGAGGGGAACAGCGGGACGGGTGCAGCAGGATGGGGGAAGGACGGATGATGCCGGCGGCGGGGAAGGCCCCCGTGCGCCGCCACCCGCCTGCACGAGGAGGACGACATGCCGCTGATCCAGGTCTCCATCGCCGAGGGACGCAGCCCCGAGCAGATCCGCGCGCTCATCGCCGGGCTCACCGACGCTGCGGTCGCCGCGGTGGGAGCGCCTATCGAGTCGGTGCGGGTGCTCGTCACCGAGATCCCGCTGGAGCACTGGGGGTCCGGCGGGCCGACCCTGGCGGAGCGCCGCGCGGCCGGCACGTACTGATCCGGTGCCTCGTCCTCCGACGGGTCCCGGTCCCGCCCCGCCGGCGCCAGGCCCGCGCCGGTGGGGAGCGGCGGGAGGAGCGTGCGTCTCAGTCCGCCTGCTCGGGATCGCCGCGCAGCTCCGTGTGGATGCGGCGCAGGTCCTCCATCAGCGATCCGATGAGGATCCAGTGGTCCGACGAGGGCCGGGCGATGACCAGCGGCGCCGTGAGCGCCGGGATCTCCTCCGTGCGCGTCGAGGGCTCGGGCGCGGCGCCGGTCTCCTGCACCGCGAGGCGCACATCGTGCCCGGCACGGCGGAGCTGCTCGGCGATCGCCCGCACGGCCGGCTCCTGCCAGAGCTCGTCGTCGTAGCGGTCGCAGTACGCGCGGGTCATGCCGAGCACCTGGGTGACCAGCGGGGTGAGCGTGTCGTCGAGGAGCGCGCGCATCCGGGCGAGCTCCTGCCGGTGCGCGGAGCGGCGCGGGTTGAGGGTGAGCGATTCCTCGCCGGTGGCGAGCGACGCGTCCGCCGCCTCCCGCATCGGCCGCAGCAGCCGCGCCTCCAGGAGCAGCTCGAGCCGCCGGGACGCCGTCTGCGGGGCGAGCAGGGCATCGGCCAGACGATCCAGGCTCGCCGCCACCTCGTGGCCCAGCAGGCCCAGGTCCCGACGGGCGGGGGCGACGAGCACGGGCGGCACGACAGCGGCGTTCACGATGATGCCGATGGCCACGCCGATCACCGTCTCGATGATGCGGTCCAGGGCGTATGCCGGGCTGGAGGCGCCGAGCGCCAGCACGAGCATCGCCGAGATCGCCACCTGGTTCGCGGTCGCCGGGGTCGCGCGGAAGGCCCAGGCGGCCAGCAGCGACAGCACGATGGCCAGCAGCACGACCCAGCTCCACGACCCGAGGAGGAGACTGAGACCGAGGGCGATCGCCACGCCGGCGATCACGCCGATGCTGCGCTCGATCGCGCGGGTGAAGGACTGGTTGACGCTCGGCTGCACGACCAGGATCGCCGCGATGGCGGCGAACACCGGCAGCTCGCCGGGGAGGAGCCACCCCGCGATCAGCCAGGCGACGATGGTGGCGACGGCCGTCTTCACCGCCTGCAGCAGGGGCGCCCGGGTCGAGGCACGCAACGCGACGGTCATGCGCATGCCTCCACGCTAGTCCGCTCCCGAGGCCGCCGGGGACGGGGGAAAGGAGGCTCTCTTGCAACATTTGCGTTACGACATCCGAATGCCCGCCGTGTCCTCCGCTACCGTTAGTCTTGTCGGTGCAACCCGCGTCGGCTTCGCATCAACACCAGAACGGCAGTACATGAGCACCCAGGGCACGGTCAAGTGGTTCAACGCGGAGAAGGGCTTCGGCTTCA
>JBEBWQ010000272.1:0-3324 GCA_040392075.1 Microbacterium sp. | reverse complement strand
CTGCATGACGTAGTCCTTGCCCTCGAGGCGGGCCTTGCCCTTGGCGCGGGCCTCGGCGACCGAGCCGGTCTCGACGAGGTCCGCGAAGGAGATGACCTCCGCCTTGATGAAGCCCTTCTCGAAGTCGGTGTGGATGACGCCGGCGGCCTGCGGGGCCTTCCAGCCCTTGCCGATCGTCCAGGCGCGGGCCTCCTTGGGCCCGGCGGTGAGGTAGGTCTGCAGGCCCAGCGTGTCGAAGCCGATGCGGGCGAGCTGGTCGAGGCCGGACTCCTCCTGACCGGTCGAGGCGAGGAGCTCGGCAGCGTCCTCCGGGTCGAGGTCGATGAGCTCGGACTCGATCTTGGCGTCGAGGAAGATCGCCTGGGCCGGCGCCACCAGCTCCTCCAGCTCCGCCTTGCGCGCGGCGTCCGTCAGCACGCCCTCGTCGACGTTGAAGACGAAGATGACCGGCTTCGCGGTGAGCAGGCCCAGCTCCCTGATCGGGGCGAGATCGATGCCGCTCGTGGAGAGCAGCTGCCCGCGCTCCAGCGCGTCCTGCGCGGCCTTGGCGGTCTCCAGGACGACCGGGTCGGTCTTCTTGCCGCGCACCTCCTTCTCGATCCGGACGATCGCCTTCTCGAGGGTCTGCAGGTCGGCGAGCATGAGCTCGGCGTTGATCGTCTCCAGGTCGCCCTTCGGGTTGATCGCACCGTCGACGTGGACCACGTCGTCATCGGCGAAACCGCGCACCACCTGGGCGATCGCGTCGGCCTCGCGGATGTTGGCGAGGAACTGGTTGCCCAGGCCCTCCCCCTCGCTCGCGCCGCGGACGATGCCGGCGATGTCGACGAACGACACCGCGGCGGGAAGGATCCGCTCGCTGCCGAAGATCTCCGCGAGCGTCGCCAGCCGGGGGTCGGGCAGGTTCACCACGCCCACGTTCGGCTCGATCGTGGCGAACGGATAGTTCGCCGCGAGCACGTCGTTCTTGGTGAGCGCGTTGAAGAGGGTGGACTTGCCGACGTTGGGCAGGCCGACGATGCCGATAGTGAGAGCCACGGGAGACGAGTCTACCGGGGACGGCCGCCGTCACCGCGGGCCGGGGATGCACCCGCCGCCGAACGCGACGCGACGGCGTCAGGCCGCGCGGGTCGCCCGGAAGGCCGTCGTCACGTACGGCATCTCGATCACCGCGTCGCCGTGCAGTCCCAGATCGTCGAAGAGCGCGTCGACCCCGGCGCGGATCCGCTGCTTCTCCTCCGCGGGGGCGGTGATCACGTGACTGCGGGAGTCCACCATGTCGCGCAGCCGGGCGCGTGTCATCGGCTGCGACCACTCCCACGACCGGGACTCGAGGGCCCCGAACGGCTCGGTCACCGCGGGCCCGCCTGCCGCCATCAGCCTCTCGGCGCCGCTCATCGGCACGAGCCCGGTCAGTCGCCGCACCCAGTCGACGCGGTCGTCACGCACGTTCCACACCAGCCCCAGCACGCCGCCCGGGCGCAGCACCCGGCCGATCTCCCGGGACGCGGCGACGGGATCGACCCAGTGCCAGGCCTGGCCCATGACCACCGCGTCCGCCGCGGCATCGGACAGCGGCAGCTCCTCGGCCGTGCCGACGAGAGCCGGCACGGTCGGCAGCCGCTCACGAAGGACGGCGAGCATGGCGGCGTCGGGGTCGACGGCCACGACGTCCGCACCGGGCAGCGCCGCCACCGCCCGCGTGAGCTTGCCCGTCCCGGCCCCCACGTCCACGACGCGTCCGCCCGTCTCCGGGATCGAGGACAGCATCCACGCCACGGCCTCGGCCGGATACTCCGGACGCCCCGCCTCGTAGCTCGTCACCGCTGCCCCGAAGGAGGTCGCCCGTTCCGCACTCATGCATCCACCCTATGCACCCGGGGACGACCGCGGCGGTCGCGATGATCCGCGCAGAGCGGGATGACCGGGCGGGCAGAGATGATCGGGCGGCAGAGAAGGATCGGCCCGGCACGACCGGGCAGCCGAAGAGGGCCAGGACCGGCGAAAGGCGAACGGACGAGAGGTTCCGGACCTTGCGAGGCGCCTGCCGTCATGCCGTGTCGGAGGTCATCGGCACAATGGGGACATGGACGGACTCGGCATGCTCCTCGCGGCCCTCGCGCTGCTCATCGGCGGCGCGATCGGATGGCTCGCGGCCCGCGCACGAGGAGCGGCGGCGCTGGCGCAGGCGACGGCCGCGGCTGAGGCGCTCCGCGAAGACCGGGATCGGCGGGACGACCTCTATCGGGACGCCCTCGAGCACGCGCGATCCGAGCAGCGGGCGACCGCCGAACGCGCACGGCAGGAGCAGGCGGTGCTCACCGCGCTCGCACCCGTCCGCGAGACACTCGAGCAGATGCAGCGCAAGGTGACGACCCTCGAGCAGGAGCGTCACACGCAGTTCGGGGCCCTGAGCGAGCAGCTGCGTCGCGCGCACGAGTCGGATGAGGCGCTGCGCACGACCACCGAGTCCCTCGCCGGGGCCCTCCGATCGACCGCCACGCGCGGCGTCTGGGGCGAGACCCAGCTGCGCCGCGTCGTCGAGGCGGCGGGTCTGACCCGGCACGTCGACTTCGACCTGCAGGCGACGATCTCCTCCGATGCCGGCCAGGGCCGGCCCGACATGGTGATCCGGCTCGCGGGAGGAGCGTCCATCGCCGTCGACGCGAAGGTGCCCCTCGACGCGTACCTCGAGGCGAGCGCGCTCAGCGCCGTCTCCGCGGCCGACGAGGCGGCCCGGCGGAGCCTGATGCAGAGGCACGTGCGGGCGGTGCGGGCCCATGTCGACTCCCTCGCCAAGAAGGCCTACTGGTCCGGGCTGGAGGCCGGCCCGGAGTTCGTGATCTGCTTCCTGCCGAGCGAGTCGCTCCTGGCAGCCGCGATCGACGAGGACCCGACGCTGCTCGACCACGCCTTCGGGAAGCGCGTGGCACTGGCCTCGCCGGTGAACCTCTGGGCCGTGCTGAAGACGGTCGCCTACACCTGGAACCAGCAGGAGGTGTCCGACGAGGCACGTACCCTCCTCGCCCTCGGGACCCAGCTCTACGACCGGCTTGGCGTGCTGTCGAAGCACGCCGACGACCTCCGCCGAGCGCTGGAGCGGACCGTGGACAGCTACAACCGCTTCGCCGGGTCCCTGGAGGGACGGGTCCTCGTCACCGCTCGGCGGTTCCCGGGCATCGACCCGAACGCGCTCGGCCCGGCGCCGGACCCGATCACCGCGACTCCCCGCCGGCTGAGCGCACCCGAACTCCTCCTCTCCGACGCGGACGCGCGTGAACCGGAGCGGGCAGAGAGGGTGACGACGGAGCAGGATGCGACGGA
>JBEBWQ010000271.1:0-3328 GCA_040392075.1 Microbacterium sp. | reverse complement strand
ACAGGGGGACAGGCACCCGTAGCCTGGGGGGATGAGATACGCCGAGAGCATCGTGGACCTCGTGGGCGAGACGCCCCTCGTCAAGCTGAACCGCGTGACGGAGGGCATCGACTGCACGGTGCTGGTGAAGCTCGAATACCTGAACCCCGGCGGATCGAGCAAGGACCGCATCGCCAAGCGCATCATCGATGCGGCCGAGGCCGCGGGAGACCTCCGACCCGGCGGCACGATCGTCGAGCCGACCAGCGGCAACACGGGCGTGGGCCTCGTGCTGGAGGCGCAGCACCGCGGCTACGACTGCGTCTTCGTCGTGCCGGACAAGGTGGGGGAGGACAAGATCGATGTCCTGCGGGCCTATGGCGCGGAGGTGGTGGTGACGCCGACCTCGGTGCCCGCCGACAGTCCCGAGTCGTACTACAGCGTGAGCGACCGGCTGGCGCGGGAGATCCCGGGGGCCTTCAAGCCCAACCAGTACGAGAACCCGAACGGGCCGCGCAGCCACTACGAGACCACCGGTCCCGAGATCTGGCGGGACACCGACGGGCGCATCACGCATTTCGTGGCGGGCGTGGGCACCGGCGGGACGATCACCGGCACCGGCCGCTACCTCCGCGAGGTCTCGGACGACGCCGTGCGCATCGTCGGGATCGACCCGGAGGGCAGCGTGTACTCCGGCGGCACGGGGCGCCCCTACCTCGTCGAGGGCGTCGGCGAGGACATCTGGCCGGGGGCGTTCGATCCGGAGGTGCCGCACGAGATCGTCGCGATCGACGACGCCGAGGCCTTCGCGATGACCCGGCGCCTCGCCCGCGAGGAGGGCATCCTCGTCGGCGGGTCCAGCGGGATGGCGGTGGCCGGTGCGCTGCGGGTCGCGCGGGATCTCCCCGCCGAGGCCGTGATGGTGGTGCTCCTGCCCGACGGCGGGCGCGGGTACCTGGGCAAGATCTTCAACGACTCCTGGATGCGCTCCTACGGGTTCAGCGACGTGGAGGAGGGGGAGACCGTCTCCGACGTGCTGGCGGCGCGCGATGCGGGCGCGCGCGGGATCCCGGCCCTCGTGCACGCGCACCCCAGCGAGACCGTGCTGGAGGCGATCGAGATGATGACGGAGTACGCCGTCTCGCAGCTCGTGGTGCTCAGCGCCGAGCCGCCGGTGATGATGGGCGAGGTCGTCGGCACCGTCGATGAGAAGGGGCTGCTCGACCTCCTCTTCCGGGGCGAGGCGAAGCCGACGGATGCCGTCGGCGCGCACGTCGGCGCCCGGCTCCCGCTCATCGGCATCCATGCCCCGGTCGCCCAGGCCCGCCAGGCCCTCGCCGACGCCGATGCGCTGCTGGTGACCGAGGACGGCAAGCCGCACACCGTGCTCACCCGTCAGGACCTGCTGGCGTACCTGTCGCGCTGAGCCGGGCGGGGAGGGGAGAAGCGCGGCCGGTAGGCTGTTGAGGTGACTCTCCGGCTCTACGACACCCAGGCTCAGGGCCTGCGCGACTTCGCGCCCCTGGACCCGGGCAACGTCACGATCTACGTGTGCGGGCCCACCGTGCAGTCCGGACCCCACATCGGTCACCTGCGGGGTGCGCTGAGCTTCGACATCCTGCGGCGCTGGCTGGAGCACCGCTACGAGCGTGTCACGTTCGTGCGCAACGTCACCGACATCGACGACAAGGTGCTCGCCAACGCGACCCCGGAGGAGCCGTGGTGGGCGCTGGCCTACCGCATCGAGAGGGAGTTCTCGCAGGCGTATGCCGCGATCGGCATCCTCCCGCCCACGTACGAGCCGCGCGCGACGGCGTCGATCCCGCAGATGCAGAAGCTCATCGCCCGGCTGATCGACGCGGGGCACGCCTACCCCTCGGCGAGCGCGGGGACCGGGACCGGCGACGTGTACTTCGACGTGCGGTCGTGGCCCGGGTACGGCTCGCTCACCCACCAGAGCCTGGACGCGATGGAGCCGGCCGCCGATGCCGATCCGCGCGGCAAGCGCAGCCCCCAGGACTTCGCCCTCTGGAAGGGCGCCAAGCCCGATGAGCCCGCCGATGCGCGCTGGGAGTCGCCCTGGGGCGAGGGTCGCCCGGGCTGGCACATCGAGTGCTCGGCGATGGCGAAGCGCTACCTGGGGGCGGATTTCGACATCCACGGCGGCGGCCTCGACCTGCGCTTCCCGCACCATGAGAACGAGCTGGCGCAGTCCACCGCCGCCGGGGACGGTTTCGCCCGTTACTGGGTGCACAACGGCCTGGTCACGGTGAACGGGCAGAAGATGTCGAAATCGCTGGGCAACTTCACCCTCGCCGCCCAGGTGCTGGCGACGCGGGACCCGCTCGTGGTGCGCTACGCGCTCGCCGCCGCGCACTACCGCTCGACACTCGACCTCACCGCCTCCTCCTACGACGAGGCGGAGGCCGCGCTCGGCCGGATCCGCACCTTCCTGGAGCGGGCCGAGCGGGCGGCCCAGCGGAACGAGGAACGGCGCGCCCGGCGCGATGCGCTCGCCGCGAACGGTGCTCTGCCGCCCGGGGACGAGACGGTCGAGTACATCCCCCTGATCCCCGAGGAGTTCGTGCGGGCGATGGACGACGACCTCGGCGTGCCGCAGGCGTTCGCGGTGGTCCACGAGCGGGTGCGGCGCGGCAACCAGGCCCTCGACAGCGGTGACGATGCGAGCGCCGAACGGGCGCTGTACGAGGTGCGGGCGATGACCGGCGTGCTCGGCCTGGACGACGTCCCCGCGCCGACCGCGTCCCGTGGCGCCGCAGCCGAGGCCTCCGCTCTCGACGCCCTCGTGCAGACGATGATCGCGCAGCGCGCCGACGCGCGCGCGACGAAGGACTGGGCTGCGGCCGACCGCATCCGCGACGCGATCGCGGCCGCGGGCATCACTCTGGAAGACACGCCAGACGGAACTCATTGGAGCATCAATGGCTAAGCCACCACGCCCGGGCGCGAGCAAGGGCAAGAAGAAGGGCCCCATGAAGGGCACCGGCGGCCACAGCCGCAAGGCCCTCGAGGGCAAGGGCCCCACCCCCAAGGCGGAGGACCGCAGCTGGCACGTCGCCGGCAAGCGCAAGGCCGCCCAGGAGCGCTATGCCGCCGCGGGCGGCAAGGGCCGCCCCGGTGCGGGCAAGCCCGGCGGCTCGAACGCCGGCCGTTCCGGGCGCGGCGGTCGCGACGCCTCCGACACCGAGACCGTCACCGGTCGCAACAGCGTGCTGGAGGCCCTGCGGGCGAAGATCCCCGCGACCGCGCTGTACATCGCCCAGCGGGTGGAGATGGACGACCGGGTGAAGGAGATGCTCTCCATCGCCACGCACCGTGAGATCCCGGT
>JBEBWQ010000270.1:0-3333 GCA_040392075.1 Microbacterium sp. | reverse complement strand
TCATCATCGGGCTCGCCTCGCGCGCCGAGATCACCTTCTTCGACGAGCCGTATCTGGGCCTGGACGCCGTGGCCCGGCAGATCTTCTACGACCGCCTGCTGGAGGACTACGCCGAGCACCCGCGCACGATCATCCTCTCCTCGCACCTGATCGACGAGGTCTCGAACCTCATCGAGCGGGTCATCGTCATCGACGAGGGCCGCATCATCCTCGACGAGGAGACCGACGCGGTGCGCGACCGCGCCGTGACCGTCGTCGGCGATGCGGCGAAGGTCGACACCTGGGCAACGGACCGCGAGGTGCTCCACCGGGAGTCGCTCGGTCGCGTGGCCTCCGTCACCGTCCTCGGCCGGATCACCGACGCCGACCGGACGGCGATCGACGAGGCGGGCCTCGACCTCGCGCCGGTCTCGCTCCAGCAGCTCATCGTGCGCCTCACGCAGCACGCCCACGCCACCGAGGGGCACGCGCTCACGACCGAAGGGAAGGCCGCCTGATGTCCCGCACGCTCAACGTCGTCCGCCTGCAGCTGATCAACAAGCAGACCTTCATCTGGGTCCCGCTGATCATCCTGGCCGGCGCCGCCGTGATCTCCATCCTCATCTACGCGGTCATCCCCGGCAGCGGGCCGAAGTACGGCGGCGGGGGCCAGGCGCCCCTCTGGTACTTCTTCGTGATCGGGATGCAGGCGCTCACCCTGACCTTCCCGTTCTCCCAGGCGATGAGCGTCACGCGCCGGGAGTTCTTCCTCGGCACCGTGCTCACCGCGGCGCTCGGCTCGCTGCTCATGGCGATCCTCTTCGTGATCGGCGGCGGGATCGAGATGCTCACGAACGGCTGGGGCGTCGGCGGCTACCTCTTCTACCTGCCCTGGCTGTGGGAGGCCGGGCCCCTGGGCGCCGGAGTCGTGTACTTCGCGCTGGCGATGTTCTTCTTCGTCATCGGCTTCGCCGGCGCGACCGTCTACAAGCGCTGGAGCGGCACGGTCACCACCATCGTGAGCCTCGCGATCGCCCTGGTGCTCGTCGGGATCGTCTTCCTCATCACCCGGCTCGAGCTGTGGGAGCCGGTGATCCGGGGCATCGTCGCGATGGGCGCCCTCGGCCTCGCGCTCTGGCTCCTCGCGGCGGTCGCCCTGCTCTTGGCCGTCTCCTTCGCGGTCGTCCGGCGCGCCATCCCGTAGGCGCGGCGTTCCCGGCGGGCGGAGGGATCGGGCGGGACGAGTCCTCACGGGCCGTCCCGCCCCCTCCGTCTCCGGAGGCGGGGATCAGATCGTGTCGTCGGCGGCGATCACGTCGATCTGCCAGACGCGCACGCCTTCGGCGTCGCGATCCGGGGCGGCTCCCGCCTTCGTGATGAGGCGCTGCAGCTCTTTGGCGAGCGCGAGGAACTCCTCCTCGGTCAGGCGCACGGAGGAGCGGGAGAAGAGGCCGTGGGCCGCGGTCTCCCGGCCGGTGAGAAACTCCGGTGCCCAGGCGACCAGGCGACGCATCATGTCCTGGTGTTCCTCGACCAGGCCGATCATCACCGCGGTCCCCAGGGTCTCGTCGGCGACCGGATGCTCCGGGTCGCCGAGGTTGAGCGCCCGCTTGACCGGCGTCCAGACCCGGTCCCGGCGGTCACGGGCCTGTGCCGGCGCCTCCTCGATGAGCCCTGCCTCCGCGAGGGTCCGCAGGTGGAAGCTGATCTTGTTGGCCGGCTCCTCCAGCTCCCCGGCGAGATCGGCGGCGCGGACGAACTGCCGCCGGGGGAAGACCCGCATGATGCGGCGGCGCAGAGGATGGGCGAGCGCCTTCAGCATCGCCGTGGTCATCGGCGTCTCCAGGCGATCCCCCTGCGCGGGACTCGCATCGGGGGCATCCGGTGCGGCGATGCTCCGGGCGGCGACGGGGGCCGCCCCGTCATCCCCGCCCGACAGCTCCGCCATGGGGCCAGTCTACTCAGGAATAGTTGCGCAATAAGACTTGCGCAACTATTCCTGCCTATTTATGCTCGAGCCATGAGCACCCCCACCTGCGCAGCCGACCCCGCCGCCGGGGAACCCGACCCCGGCGGCCCCCCGCCCTCGCTCTGGCGCAACGGCCGCTATGCCGTCTGGCTGCTGAGCGACACGGGCAAGGGCCTCGCCGCCACCCTGTTCGCCTTCGCCGTGCCCCTCCTCGCCCTCATGATCACCGGCGACCCGGCCCAGGCGGGGATCATCGGAGCGGTCGGCCTGGTGGCCCGCACCGTCACCACCCTCGCCGGCGGCATCATCGCCGACCGCCACCCCCGCATCCTCCTCATGGTCATCGGCTCCGCGCTGGGCGTGCTGATCGCCGGCGCCTTCACCGCGCTCGCGCTGCTGGACGCACTGACCTTCGCCTGGCTCCTCGCCCTCAACGCCCTGCTGGCGCTGCGGGCGGGACTGTTCGACACCGCGGGCGAGACCGCGATCACCGAGGTGGTCCCCGATGCGGCGATGGGCCGCGCGCAAGCCGCGAACCAGGGCCGCGACGCCGTGCTGCAGCTGGCCGGCGGCCCCCTGGGCGGTGCGCTCCTCGCGGTGGGCGGGGCGCTGCTGGGGGCGGTGATGACCCTCTGCCACCTGATCGCCGCCGTGACCGCCGGGCTGCTGTACCGCCGCCGGGGCGGAGCGGCGTCCGACGCCCGGGCGGCGTCCGGCGATGGGGGGCCGGCCGCGGCGGGGAACGTCCGGACCCGGCGCGGGACGGCCTGGAGCGAGCTGCGCGAGGGAGTCGCCTGGCTCCTCGGGAGGGAGGACCTCCGCGGCGTGCTGATCGTCCTGACCCTGGTGAACCTCGGCTTCAACGCGGGCCTCACCACGGTGATCTACGCACTGCAGCAGGACGGTCGCTCACCGGTCGTCATCGGCGGGGTGTCCGCCGGCATCGGCGCGGCGATGCTCGCCGGGGCTCTCGTCGCGCCTCTGCTAGTGGGCCGCGTGGGCACGGGGGTGCTGTCGATCCTCGGTCTGAGCGTGCTCGCCCTCGGCGTGCTCTCGCTCTCCTTCGTCTCGGCACCCCTGGCGGTCGTGGCCGTGCTCACGGCGTCCCTCCTGATGATCCCGGCGCTGAACGCCGCGATGCTGGGCTACTTCATGGTCGCCGTGCCGGGACCGCTGCTCGGCCGCGCGAACAGCGTCATCGCCGTGACCGGGATGGGCGCGATGCCGCTCGGCCCCCTCATCGCGGGCTTCGGCCTGGTCGCGCTCGGGCGCACCGGGACGCTCATGATCTGCGCGGGACTGTGCGCGCTGGCCGCGCTGCTGGCGCTGGCGAACCGGCCGCTGCGCTCCCTCCCCGCCGAGGCCGGATGGTCCGCCCACGCGGC
>JBEBWQ010000269.1:0-3346 GCA_040392075.1 Microbacterium sp. | reverse complement strand
CACCAGCCGTTCCGCCGCCCTGCTCCGCGCCGAGAGCGAGGGCTGGATCTCCTGATCCGGCCCCGGATCCGCCGGCGGCCCGCGATACCCGGAGGGAACGACGGCGGACACGACGCGAGTACCTGTCCGTCTCGCCGTCCGCTCTCTATTCCTCCCGCGGTTCCTCGCTGACCAGACCCTGCGCCTCGGCCCGGCGCCGCGCCTCGAGACGCGAGGAGACGCCGAGCTTGCGGTAGATGCTGCGCAGATGGGTCTTCACGGTGTCGCGCGAGACGAACAGGGCATCGGCGACCTGCGCGTTGGTGCGGTGGACGTCGAAGGCACGGAGCGTACGCACCTCGGCCCGGGTCAGCGGTTCACGCGCGATCGGGCGGAGGGTGTCCGGGAGCGCCTCGATCTCGGCCCGCAGGTCGCATCCCTGCTCCGCGGCCGCGTCGCCGAGGGCGCGCAGGGCGTCGAACGGCACGGTGCCGAGCGAGACGGGGCCGAACCGCCGGAGATCCGGTGCGGCGGCGGCGAGATGGGCGATCGCCTCCTCCTCCCTGTCCTGCCCGGCGGCGGCGACGGCGGCCACGAGCAGCGCCTGGGTCCGCACGCGTACCGACACCGTCGCGTCCAGGAGCGCCTCGGCCCTGGCCTGCGCCGCTGCGGCGTCGCCGCGGAAGAGCGCGACCCGGGAGGCGGCCAGGCGCACCGCCGGATAGTCGGCGGGCAGGTCGCCGAGCATCTCCTCCGCCGCCGCCCACCCTCCGGCGTAGCAGGTGAAGACGGCGCGGATCACCGCGAGCTCGATGCGCAGCGCCCGGGAGAGACCGACCATGCCGGTCATCTGCCGGGTCCGCTCCCGCAACCCGACGAGGGCCGCGTACTCGCCCGCCTCGGCACGGCGGAGGTGCGCCTCGGCGATCACGAAGAGCGGCGCCTGCTCCGCCCGGACGAGCAGCGGCTCCGCAGGATCCGCCGCCGCCCGGAACGCCTCGGCGTCGAGATCGTCCACCGCCAGGACGGCGCGGGCCAGATGCCGGTTGAGCCAGCTCAGCTGCGGCCCCCAGATGCCGTGGCGGCGCACCATCTCATCGGCTCGAGCCAGGCGCTCGCGGGCACGGTCCGTCTCCCCGGCGAGGGCGGCGACGACGGCGAGGCCGTTCCACGCGCGGAGCTGCTCGGCCTCGTTCCCCCGCCCGTCGGCCGCCGCGAGCGTGCGGGTGAAGGCGCGTTCGGCCAGCTCCAGATCGCCGCCGAGGATCGCCGTGAGCGCGATGATGGCGTGGATGAACGACATCGTGTCCGCGAGGGCGGCGAGGTCGTGATCGGGGACGTGGAGCAGACGCGTCTCCAGGTCCAGGGCGAGGCGCAGCGCCTCCGTGCTGGCCCCACGTATCCGCTCGGTGACGATGAGGGCGGCCAGCGACGGGACGAGGCTCTCCGGTTGCCCCAGGGCGAGGTCGTTCTCGGCGGACGCACGCAGCTGCGCGTAGATGCGATCGATGACGTCGCGCGGCGTCCGGGGGTTCACCATCTCGACGAGCATCAGGGCCGCGGTCAGCACCGTGTGCCCGGTGAGGTGGGACAGCGGCGTCATCCGCACGGCCTCGACGAACCGCGCGGAGGGCTCCATCACGATGAGGAAGTGGGAGGCCAGCAGTCGTGTCGCCGTCTCGTAGTCCCCGATGCCCAGCAGCTGGACCATCGCCCCGTCGGGATCGTCGGCGGCGAGCTGGAGCGCGTGCGCGCGGCGGAGCCGGCGGGCCGTCTCCTCGCCGAGCATCGCGACGGCGCGGGGCTCGAACGCCTCCGCATACCCCGGATGGCTCCGATACCGCGGGCCACCCGGAAACCACTCGGCGGTGATGAGGCCGCGATCCTCCAGCGTCCGCAGCCTGGTGGCCACCCGCTCCGGGGAATCGCCCGTCTCGCCGGTGAGGATGTCGGATGCGACGTTCTCGCACAGCGCGATCATCGCGAACACCCGGCCGGCCTCGGGGTCGGCCGTCGCCTCGAGGCTCTCCTGGGCGAAGCGGGTCAGGGCGTTCCGCCTCTCCCGGGCCGAGTGACCGGCGAGGAGCCCGTCGATCGCGAGGTGGACGGCGACCGGCCAGCCCCGCGTCATCCGGTCGACGCTCTCCGGCACGCCGGTCTCCAGGCCGCGGAGCTCGGCGAGCCGATCGATCTCCTGCGGGGTGAACGCCAGCTCGTCCGCGCCGAGGATCGTCACCGGGATCCTGCTGGCGACCAGCGGACCGTCGAGGGCGCGAACGCGGCGGGCGATGACCACGAGGAAGAGATGAGGGCTCAGCGACAGCAGCTCGGCGACCGTCAGGTCCAGCCCCGCGTCGGTGGCGTTCTCGTAATCGTCGAGGACGAGGACGAGCGGGGCACGGAGATCGCGGACGATCCCCTCCACGGCGTCCCGGGCGGCGGAGGACGCGGGCGGGTCGGCCGCAGCGCCGTCGCCCCCGGTGCGCAGCGCACGGCCCCGGGCGCGCAGAGCCCTGGAGCTGCGGCGCAGGGCATCGAGGACGGCGCACCAGAGCACGGACGGGTCGCCGTCGGTGCGGGGGGTGCGCACCCAGCACGCCGCCGCCTCGTCGTCCGGGTCGGAGAGCCACTGGATGGCGAGCGTGGTCTTGCCGAAGCCCGCAGGGGCGCGCAGCAGCGTCAGCGGCGAGCGCTCCGGCTCCGTACGCAGGCGATCCCGCTCCAGGGCGCGGAACCGGATCACCGGCACGCCCACGGCTTCCCCAGGATCCCGCATCTTCTCCCTCATCTGCGACGGTCCCCGTCGCATCCGGCGACGACGACGGGGCACCGCCGCGTGGTTCCGCAGGTCCCGCCGTCACGCGGCGCAGCGGGAGTCGTGCGGTGCGACGGAAGGATCCGTCTCTCACGCCGTGAATGGCACGACCCGGATGTCACCTCCGTCAGCCGAGTCGAGCAACGATATCACCCGCAGGGAAAGCCCTCGGAGCGCCCCCGCATCCGGAGGAGGGGAGTCAGGGGAGGGGCGTGTGGGCGCGCCCCCTCCCCCGCAGCCGGACCGGCGAAGGAACCATGGGACGGTGGGGCCGGTCGGGCCGGGAGCCGCTGTGCGAGAGCACGAGCGGTGCCACTGAGAATGTAGGTCATCGGGACGGCCCTGATGCGGAGAACGGCAGGATATCCCCCTTCTCCCCCTCGGAAATCACCTCGGTGCGAGGACGGGTCCCCCGTCACGCCTAACCGGCGCGCAGGATCGGCGTCCCCGCCTCGAACTCCGTGAGGTCTCCGGTCTCGCCCGCCCGGGCGGCATGCCGGCCGACGACGAGCATGTACACGAGGAAGACGCCCAGGGCCGCGGCACCGATCC
>JBEBWQ010000268.1:0-3358 GCA_040392075.1 Microbacterium sp. | reverse complement strand
GTGAGAGGGTGACGTCGAGGCATGCGGCGGTCGTCTACCACCCGCTCAAGACCCCGCTCGAGCGGGTCCGCGCCGCCGTGCGCGAGCAGGAGCGGAGCCGGGGCTGGGACGCGTCGCGCTGGTACGCGACGGGTGCCGACGATGCCGGCCGGGGCGCGGCCGCCGAGGCGCTCGCGGGCGATCCGGCGCTGGTGATCGTCGTGGGTGGCGACGGCACGCTGCGGGCGGTCGCCGAGATCGTCCACGGGACGGAGACCCCGGTGGCGCTGGTACCGGCCGGGACCGGGAACCTCCTGGCCCGCAATCTCGGGCTGCCCCTGAACCGGATCGAGGACGCCGTCGCGATCGCCTTCGCCGGGAGCACGCGCGCGGTGGACGTCGCCGTCGCCGAGATCGAGGATCACGAGGGGCAGCGGTCCACGCACCCCTTCCTGGTCATGGCCGGCATCGGGCTGGACGCGGAGATGGCCGAGAACACCAGCGCCCTGGCGAAGCGGCGTCTGGGCTGGCTCGCCTACGTGACCCCGATCGCGCGGTCGGTCCTCGCGAACCGCTCCTTCACCGCGCGCTATCGCATCGACGAGGGGCATGTCCGGACCACGCGGGCGCACACGATCATCGTGGGCAACTGCGGCACGCTCACCGGCAACCTGCTCCTCATCCCGACCGCGAAGATCGACGACGGACTGCTGGACGTCGTCATGATGCGCCCGGGAGGCCGTTTCGGGTGGGTGTCCATCGGCTCCCGGCTCACCTTCCAGGGGATCGCCCACCGCTCCCGGGCCGGCCGGGACCTCCTCCGCCGCGTGCCGGGGCTCCGGACGCTCGCCTACGCGCAGGGGCGGCGCTTCGATGTCCGCTTCGATGCTCCGCACCGCGTGGAGCTGGACGGCGACACCCTCGGCTCCGTCGTCCGGGCCCGGATCACCGTCCGTCCCGGCGCGCTCCGGGTCTGCGTCGGCGACTGAGCAGCGACGTCGTCGCGAGCCCTCCTCCGCCGATCGGAAGAACCGGGGGAGAGGGCCTTCTCCGGCCGGTCCGCCGTCGTCCCCGCGGGGAGCGCCCGCTCCGCCTCTCCGGCGAAATCCGCGTACGCACACCGTCGGCTCCCGGGCAAGACCCTGTCGGACGGCCGCCGGGAGGCCTATCGTTCCGATCATGACCGCACGCATCCTCGCCGTCGGCACGGCGCTCCCGGCGACCCGGCTCCGCCAGTCCGCGCTGCGCGACCTGTTCGCCGGTCAGCCGGACGTGGACCGGATCACCGCCCGGCGCATCGCGGCGGCCTTCGACGGGGCCGCGATCGAGCACCGGCACACCGTGCTCCCCGAGCTCGCCGAGGGCGGATCGCCGTTCATCGACGCCCGCACGCGGACGATCGCGAGCCCGCCGACCGGGGCCCGCAACGCGGTGTTCGCGCGGGAGGCGCCCGCGCTCTTCGCCGAGGCCGCGCGGGAGGCGATGGACCGTGCCGGCGTCCCAGCCGATGCCGTGACGCACGTGATCACCGCGACCTGCACCGGCTTCTTCGCGCCGGGGCCCGACTACCGCCTGGTCCGCGACCTCGGGCTGCCCCCGACGGTCGAGCGCGACCATCTCGGGTTTCTGGGCTGCGCTGCGGCGCTCCCCGCACTGCGCTCGGCGAGCCGCGTCTGCGCGGTCGACCCAGCGGCCGTCGTGCTCGTCGTGTGCGGCGAGCTGTGCTCGATCCACCTGCGCACGTCCGCCGACCCCGACCAGATCGTGTCGGCCGCCGTGTTCGCCGACGGCGCGGCCGCGGCGATCGTGACCGGCACCGCGCACCCGACGGACCGCGTGCACGGAACCTCCGGCGCCCACCGGGCGCACCTGCTGCTCGACGGCTTCGCGACGGCGCTCACGACCGACGGCGAGGAGGACATGGCCTGGACGATCGGAGACGCGGGCTTCGAGATGACGCTCTCGGCGCAGATCCCGCGCATCATCGGTCGCGAGGTGCACGATGCGCTCGATCCCCTCCTGCGGCGCGCCGGCCCGGTGGACGCGTGGGCGGTGCATCCAGGCGGGCGCAGCATCCTGGACCGCTTCTCCTCCGCGCTCGCTCTGGCACCGGACGCGCTCGACGACTCGCGCGCCGTGCTGCGCGACTGCGGGAACATGTCGTCGGCGACCGTGCTGTTCGTGCTGCGCCGGATGCTCGACCGCGCCGAGTCGGCCGCTCCCGCGGGCGCGACGGGGCGCGAGGACGCGCGCGTGCTCGCCGTCGCGTTCTCGCCCGGGCTCACCGTCGAGTCCGCGCTGATGACGCTGCGTCCTCCCTCCGGCCTCGCACGCGGGAGTGCCGGCGCCGGCGATCGGTCCGCGCACCCGGCGATCGCATGAGCGCGTCCCCCCTCGCGCATCGCGACGAGCACCTGCGCGAGCTGATGGACGACCCGGGGTGCGACGGGGCGAGACTGCGGCGCACCGTGGCCCGCTTCGCCCTGGTCAATCGCCTCGTCGCGGGCTGGGGCGCCGTCTACGAGCGTCGGATCGCACCGGTGCTGCGGGAGCTCCCGCGCCCGGCGCGGATCCTCGACATCGGCTGCGGCGGCGGCGATGTGCTGCGGTGGATCGTCGGGCGGGCCCGTGCGGACGGCTTCGACGTGAGCGGCGTCGGCATCGACCCGGACGCACGCTGCCTCGCGGTGGCGCGCGCGGCTCCCGCCGTCGAGGGGGTGGCCTACCGTGCGGCGGCCAGCGCGCAGGTGGTCGCGGAGGGCGAGCGGTTCGACATCGTGCTGTCGAACCACCTGCTGCACCATCTGGACCAGGCCGCCCTGGCCGGTCTGTGGCACGATTCGGCCGCCCTCGCGGGGGCGCTCGCGCTGCACTCCGACATCGCGCGCTCGCGCACCGCCTACGCGGCCTATGCGGTGGGGATCACCCCTCTTGCGCCGGGGACGTTCCTCCGTACCGACGGCCTGCGCTCGATCCGCCGCAGCTTCCGCCCGGACGAGCTGGCGGCACGGGTGCCGCGCGGCTGGACCGTGGAGACGCCGGTCCCCTTCCGGCTGACCGCCGTCTGGGAGTCGCCGTGACGCGGGTGCTGATCGTGGGGGCCGGTCCCGTCGGCACGCTGCTGTCGGCGGAGCTCGCCCGCGCCGGCGTGGCGGCGGAGGTCCTGGAGCGGCGGAGAGAGGCCTCGTCCGGCTCCCGGGCGGTGGGACTGCACGCGACCGCGCTGGCCGCGATGGAGGCCTCCGGCGCCACCGCGCGCATCCTCGACGGCGCCCGCCGGATTCCGGCCGGCGAGGCCCGATCGCGGGGCCGGCTGCTGGGCGTGGTCCGCTTCGACGGGCTCGGCACGCCCTATCCCTTCGTCGCGACCCTCGCCCAG
>JBEBWQ010000267.1:0-3389 GCA_040392075.1 Microbacterium sp. | reverse complement strand
CCGAAGCCGTCCAGATCGCGGGTGAAGCTCTCCCGGGCATCCATCGACTCGTTCGCGAGGGCGTCGGCGCGCTTGTTCTCCTCGCGACGCACCCAGACGAAGCCCACGTCCCGCCCGGCGATCAGCTCTCGGGCCCGCCGCGCGAGCACCTGCATGTCGGGGTGCTTGATCTTCCACCGCCCCGACATCTGCTCGACCACGAGCTTGGAGTCCATCCGCACACGGACGGCGGCCTGCGGATCGCGGGCGAACGCCGCTTCGAGACCGGCGATCATCCCGCTGTACTCGGCGACGTTGTTGGTCGCCACGCCCACGTACACTCCGCGCTCGGCGACGATCTCGCCGCTGTCCGCGTCGATCACGAGGGCGCCGCCCGCGGCGACACCGGGGTTCCCCCGCGAGCCGCCGTCGGCCTCGACCCAGTACCTGCGGCTCACAGCCCCGATTCCTCGGTCCGCACGAGGATGCACCCGCACTCCGGGCAGGACGCCACCGCGTTCGCCGGGAGCTGACGGATCGCGTTGAGATCGGTGCTCGACAGCATGATCTGGCAGCCTTCGCAGGTGGCGCGGCGCAGCAGGGCCGCCCCCGCGGTCCGTGCCGCCCGCCGTTCGTAGTCGGCGACCAGATCAGCCGGCAGTCCCGCGACGATGGCCCCCCGGTCCCGGGCCGCCTGTTCGCCTTCGCCGGCGGAGGCGGCGATGCCCGCCTTGGCCTGTGCAGTGAGCTCACGGCCCTCGGTCGTCGTCCGGTCGATGAGCTCCTGCTGCTCCGC
Source organism: Microbacterium sp. (assembly GCA_040392075.1). Lineage (GTDB taxonomy): Bacteria > Actinomycetota > Actinomycetes > Actinomycetales > Microbacteriaceae > Microbacterium. Next base: position 2,614 of record JBEBWQ010000267.1, on the reverse strand, counting down.
CAGCGAGGCCTCCGCCTCCTCCAGCGCCGCCATCGCCTCCAGCTGCAGGTCCTCCAACCCCGAGAGGCGCTGGGCGAGGGTCGCGATCTCGTGCTCCAGCGCCTGCGCGTCCTTCGAGGAGGTCGCCTGCGCGAGCCGGTCGGCGTCCCGCGTCCGGCGCTGCTCCGCCAGCTGGACGTCGGACTCGATACGCCGCAGCTCGCTCTGCGCATCGTCCCGCACGCCGGTGCGCGCCGTCAGCTCGCGCAGCTGCTCCTGCCGGAGCGCGGCGAGCTCGTTGATCCGCGCGGCCTGGGCCGGATGGGTGCGGCGATGCTCGGCCTGGGCGATGCGGCGGTCGAGGTCGGCCACGTCGAGGAGGCGGCGCTGGTCTGCGGGGCTGGCGTTCACGCTCTCCACCCTACTTCCGCGTCCCGACATTCCCGGCGACATCCCCCGCCATCTTCACGGGGAGCGCCGATCGACGGCGCACCGACTCGATTCGTCACAACCCTTCCGATGTCGGCCGTCCGATCTAGCCTGGAGACATGAGCACCGCACGGATCGTCACCGCCCACAATGGATTCTCCCTGCCCATCCAGGGACTGGGAACATACGGCCTCCGCGGCGAGGCCGGCGCCGAGGCCGTCCGCAGCGGCGTCGAGGCCGGATACCGCCTCGTCGACTCGGCCGTCAACTACGAGAACGAGGGCGCGGTCGGCAACGGCGTGGCCGGCGCCGCCGTGGACCGCGCGGCGATCGTGGTCGCCTCCAAGCTCCCGGGCCGTCACCATGCGCGCGACAAGACCCTGACCAGTATCGAGGAGAGCCGTTTCCGTCTCGGGCTCGATGCGATCGATCTCCACCTCATCCACTGGCCGAACCCGCTGGAAGGCCTGTACGTCGAGGCCTGGGAGGGCCTGATCCAGGCCCGGGACCGGGGTCTGGTACGGCAGATCGGGGTATCGAACTTCCTTCCCGAGCATCTTGAGCGCCTCGAGGACGAGACCGGCGTCCGGCCCGTGGTCAACCAGATCGAGGTGCACCCGTACTTCCCCCAGGAGGAGGCGATCGCCTACCACCGCGAGCGGGGCATCATCACCGAAGGATGGAGTCCGCTGGGACGTGCCCGCGCCGTGATCGACGAGCCCGTCGTCGGGGAGATCGCCGCGGCGCACGGGATCACCCCGGTCCAGACGATCCTGGCCTGGCACGCGGCGCGCGAGGTGGTGGCGATCCCGAAGGCGGCCTCGGCTGCCCATCAGCGGGCGAACCTCGCCGCCGCCGAGGTCGTGCTGGACGCCGCAGAGGTGGCCGCGATCACCGCGCTTGGCCGGCCCGACGGCCGTCTTTTCGACGGCGACCCGGCCACCCACCAGGAGTTCTGACATCGGAGCCCGGCATCGGGCACCGGCCGTGGCGGCGGCGTTCCCGGCCGGGTGACGATGCCGTGTCGGGCGCGTGTCCCCGACCTCGGCCTCGGCCTCGGGCAGCGCAATCCGCGCATGGACCACACATCCCGCGCGGCTCTCCCCTGCCAGGACGGTGCCGCGACCAGAATGGGAGGACGCGTCGTTCCGCTCCGACCGACGCAGAGATGTCGAGGACACGATGACCAGCACCACTCGCGATTCCGCCCCCTCCCCCGGCGCCGGCCTCTCCGCCGGCTGCCCGGTCGCCCACGGGGCGCACCCCGTCGCCGCCCGCGCCGCCGCGTTGGCTCAGGACCACGACGGCTACTTCGCCCCCGACAGCATCAGCTGGCGTGTCTTCGCCGATCCCTCCACCAAGCTCGGCGGCGTCGCGGCCATCCTCCTCCAGGCCCTCAACCCGATGATGATGCGCGTCTTCGAGGGGACGAGCGGCTACACCGCCGACGTGGACGGCCGTGCCGAGCGCACCGGCCGCTACCTCGAGACGACGGTCTTCGGCGACCGCGCCCATGCCGACGCCGCAGCCGAGGCCGTGCGCCGTCTGCACGCGCGGAGCGTGTGGACGGACCCGGGCACCGGCGAGGAGCTGCGCGCCGACACGCAGGAATGGCTGGTCTGGACGCACAACACCCTCGTCTGGGGGCTGCTGCGCTCGTCCGAGACCTTCGGCCCCGTGCTCAGCCCCACCGAGCAGGATCGCTTCATCGTCGAGCAGCACGCGGCGGCCGAGCTGGTCGGCATCGATCTGGCGGAGGCGCGGCTGGCCTCGACCCGGGCGGAGCTCGACGCCTACATCGACGGCGAGCGGACGCGGATGGCGCTCAGCCTCCCCGCCGCGGAGATCAGCCGGTCGCTGCGCGCGCCGAAGCTCACCGGGAACCCGATCACGGTCTGGGCGGGTGTGATCGTGCAGGATGCGATCCTGTACCTCCTGCCGGACTGGGCGCGCCTGCTGTACGGCATCGAGGGACGCCCGATGAACATGCGCAGCGCCGCCCGCCTCACCCGCCGGCTCATCTCCCGTGCCCGCCGGAAGACGGGCACCGAGGCGCTGATCACCGAGATCACCGAGCGGGTGCAGACCCACCCCTACCGCAAGGTGCGCACCCGCTGAGCGCTCCCGCCCCGCCGCTAGACTGGTCGGACCCGGGCCTTTAGCTCAGCTGGTAGAGCGCCACGTTTACACCGTGGATGTCGTCGGT
>JBEBWQ010000266.1:0-3422 GCA_040392075.1 Microbacterium sp. | reverse complement strand
GCTATGTCGTTACATATTCTCCCGGTATATCTACGGGCTGCGTTTTGACCTCGTGATGGTTCTGACGTCCGTCCCCCTGAGCATGATGGCCGGCATGCTTCTGGGGCTGGCCGCCGTCTACTCCGAACGCCTGGGGGAGGGGCTGCAAAGGGTGCTGGACGTCGTCGTCGGCTTCCCCGGTCTCATCCTGGGCATCTGCATCGTCGCCGTCCTCGGGCCGGGCTGGTGGTCAATCTTCCTGGCCATCTTCATCAGCGGACTGCCCAGCGCCGGACGGCTGGCGCGGGCCACCTGGCTGTCCCAGCGCTCGCGGGAATATGTACTGGCGGCGCGCGTTCTGGGGGTCTCGCGTACCCGCATCCTCTTCCGGCACGTGGTGCCATTCGCCATCGACGCCCTGCTGGTGAACACCGCGGTATGGATCGTCATCGGGATCTACATCGAGGCGGGACTCAGTATCGTCGGTCTCGGCATCCAGGCGCCCACCCCCTCTCTGGGCGTCCTGCTCAACAGCGGGATGAGGTTCATCTTCCAGGCGCCGACGTACATCGTCGGTCCTGCACTGTTGCTGGTTCTGCTTGCCGTCGCGTTCAGTCTCGTCTCGGACGCGCTGAACGCCGCTGTGCGGCGGCGGTGACCGCCCCTAATCCCCCTTCCGTGAAAGGAGACCGTATGAACAACGCACCGTGGAGGATCGCGCTCAATCCGATCCAGTGGATGGCCACCGAGGACGGCTGGCTCGATCCCTCGCTGGCGCCTCCGCTTCCGGAGATGCTGCGGCAGGTTAAGGCTGCCGGGTTCGATCACATCATGACCGAGGTGCCCGGCGGTATGACGGCGGCGGAGTATCGGCAGCTTCTGCGCGAGGCTGAGCTGGAGCCCGCGCCGGGTTACTTCGTGTGCCGGACCAACGGTAAGGACGAGGGTGACCCGCAGCTGCTGGAGCGGGCGCGCATCGTAGCCGGACAGCATGCGGAGCTCGGACTGGCGGATGTGGGCCTCGGCTTCGCGATGCGCAAGGGAACGATCCGGATCAATCGTCCGGGGCAGGGCGCTCCCGACCCGGACGGTCCGATCGACGCCATGATCGCTTTGACCGGCGCCATTTCTGAGGTCATGATCGCGGAGGGCGTGCGGCTGAGTCTGCATCCGCATATCGGAACCTGGGTCGAGACGGAGCCGGAGACGCGGGCTGTGCTCGACTCCTTTCCTGCTGATCGCCTGGGTCTTCTCCCCGACACCGGGCACCTGACCTGGGCGGGGGTCGATGTGCCCGCGCTGTTCCGCGACTATGCGGACCGGATTCCGTTCGTGCATATCAAGGACATGCACCGGGAGATCGCAGACCGGGGCCGGGAGCAGGGCTGGGGCTATCAGGAGACGGTGACCGCGGGTCTCTGGGTGGAGCCGGGGCGCGGGGACCTCGATCTAGTCGGGCTGGTTGGCGCGCTCTCACCTGCCACCACGCGCTGGCTGATGGTGGAGGTAGACAAGCCCGCGATCGCAGATCCGTACGAGAGCGCATGCGCGTCGGCCGCGTGGATGAACGCCACTTTCCGCTAACCGACCTGAGGTGCTGGGCGTGCGGGCCCAGCACCTCAGCCCGCCCGCGACGAGTCCAGCAGACGCGCGATCCCGGCCGCGGTGAAGACCTCGCGTCGACCCAAGGCGATCGCCCCCACGATCCCCGCCAGATTCCCCAGCTGACTCGGCGTGATCAGGAGCTTGCGAGTGGCCAGGGGCAGGGCTTGCTCATAGACCGCCGCCCGTACTCCGGAGAGGATCTCGTCTTGCAGCTGACTCAGCAGCCCGCCGAACACCAGCGTGCGTGGGTTCAGCGTGTGCGTCAGCATGGCCACGACCTCGCCGATGTCCGTCGCCGCCTGGCGGACGCGGTGCAATGCACGGGTGTCGGAGTCCATCACGAGCCGCGTGAGGTCCCGCGTCGCCGACTCGCTGTCCGGGGTGGAGCCGAGGAGGTCGTGGAGCACCGCACTGTAGCTCGCCACCGCCTCCAGGCAGTCGGTCTTCCCGCATTTGCAGACGATGCCGCGCCGGGTCGAGGTACGGATGTGTCCGATGTCGCCCGCGGCGCCGTCGGCGCCGCGGAAGATGTCGCCGTCGGAAGTGATGATCCCGCCGCCGATGCTGTTGCCGACCTTGATGAAGAGCAGCGGCGTGGCGATGTGTTCCTGGGTGGCTTCGCCGAATGCCGCGATGTTGACGTCATTGTCCACGACGACTGGTGCGCCGAGTTGCGCGCCGAGCTCGTCGCCCACGGGGAACGCGTGCCAGCCGGGCATGATGGGCGGACGGATCGCGCAACCCTGGTCGACGTCAACGGGAGCGGGCAGGCCGACGACGACCTGGCGGAGCCGGGTGGGATCCTGTCCGTGCTCCTTCAGCATGGCGCGCACGGCGGCGCTGACCGCGGCGATGACGTTCTCCGGGGTGTGCGCCACGGGCAGGGTCAGGAGTTCCTGCGCCAAGATGTGCCCGCTGAGGTCCGCCAGAGCGACGCGGGTGGAGTTCGTGTCGACGTCGACGGCCGCGATGGTGCCAGCCTGCAGGCTGATGGAGAGGGCATACGGGGGGCGGCCTCGCACCGAATGGGTCGCGCGTCCCTCGTGGACGATCCCGTGATCGACGAGTCGGTCCACTTGCTGACTGACGGTCGAACGGGCGAGGCCTGTGATCCGCGCCACGGAGGCCCTGCTGGTCGCCTCCCCGCGTGCGATGAGGGTCAGCACATCCCGGAGGGCACTTGGGACCGGTGTGGAGGGAATCGCAGGAACGGATACATCTTTATGCACACAAAAATACTAAATGCGGCATCTTGTGCGTGTCAATGCACTCAATCATGCTCGTGTTGAGGCAGTTAGGAGAGTCGTCTTGTCGGTGTCATCCTCGAATCCGCAGGCCGTCGTCATTGGCGGCGGTGCGATCGCTGCGGTGCACGCGTCTGCTATCCGCTCGGCGGGCGGGTCCGTCCGAGGCGTGATCGGCTCGAGCCCCGAACGCGGTCGCGAACTCGCCGAACAGTGGGGGACGCCGGTTGCCTACCCGGATCTCGGCCACGCCCTGGCCGATCCTGAGGTGGATATCGTGCATGTGTGCACGCCGAACGTTTTCCATGCGGATCAGGCCATCGACGCGCTACGCGCCGGCAAGGACGTCGTCTGCGAGAAGCCGATCGCGACCACCCTGGCCGATGCCGAGCGGGTGGCGGAGGTTGTTGCACAGACCGGTCGGCTGTTCGCGGTTCCCTATGTGTACCGGTTTCATCCCCTCGTGCGGGAGATCCGTGAGCGGTACCGCGCCGGCGAGCTCGGTGCGCCCCTTCTCGTGCACGGCAGCTATCTGCAGGACTGGCTTCTCGATCCGCTCGCCGCGAACTGGCGGGTCGACCCCCGGGTGGGCGG
>JBEBWQ010000265.1:0-3427 GCA_040392075.1 Microbacterium sp. | reverse complement strand
AACCACACCGGCTACGGCGCCTGGCGCGGGCCGCTGATCGACCCGGCCGATGTCGCCGAGGTGATCACCGGCGTCGAGGAGCGCGGGGCGTTCCCCGGGGTCGACGCGGTGCTCTCCGGCTATCAGGGCGGCGAGGGGATCGCCGATGTCATCATCGACGCGGTCGCCCGGGTGAAGGCCGCCAGCCCGAACGCGATCTACGCCTGCGACCCGGTGATGGGCAACGCGAGGTCCGGCTGCTTCGTGGCCCCCGCGATCCCGGTGCTGCTGCGCGATCGCGTCGTTCCGGTCGCCGACATCATCACGCCCAACCAGTTCGAGCTCGGCTTCCTCACCGGCACCGAGCCGGACACGCTCGATTCGACTCTCGCCTCGGTGGACCTCGCCCGCGCGATGGGACCCCGCATCGTGCTGGTGACCAGCGTCGAGCGCCCCGACCGCGACGAGGGCACCATCGAGATGCTCGCGGTGGACGATGAGGGCGCCTGGATCGTCACCACCCCGCAGCTGCCGATGAAGGCGAACGGCTCGGGCGACGTCACCGCGGCGCTGTTCACCGCGCACTACGTCGCCACCGGCAGTGCGTCCATCGCCCTCGCCCGGACCGTGTCGAGCGTGTTCGACCTGCTCGCGCTCACGCTCGAGTCCGGCCAGCGCGAGCTGCAGCTGATCCCGGCGCAGGAGTTCTACGCGAACCCCCGCCTCCAGTTCGAGGTTCGCCGGGTGCGCTGAGGCGAACGGGAAGGAGAGGAGCCCATGCGGAGAGGCACCGCCGCCATCACCGGGATCGTCGCGGTCTCGCTGCTCCTCGCCGGCTGCACGGGCACCGCCGACGATCGCCCTTCGCCGTCTCCCTCGCGCACGCCCGCCACGTCCGCGACGCCGACGGAGACGGAGTCCGCTCCGGCCCCCGCGCCTGTGACCGAGCCGCAGGTCGTCGCCTCGGATCTCTCGGCGCCCTGGTCCATCGCGTTCCACCACGACACGCCGCTGATCTCCGAGCGGGACTCCGGACGCATCCTCGCCCTGGCCCCGGACGGCGCCGCCATCGAGGTCGCGGCCATCGCGGGCGTCGACGGGGCCACGGAGGGCGGGCTCCTGGGGATCGCCGTCCACGAGGATCATCTCTACGCCTACTTCACCGCGGGCGACGAGAACCGGATCGAGCGTTATCCGATCGCCACCGGGCCCGACCGGCCGACCCTGGGACCCGCCGAGACCGTCCTCACCGGCATCCCGGCGGCCAGGACCCACAACGGCGGCCGGATCGCCTTCGGCCCCGACGGGATGCTCTACGCCACCACCGGGGACGCCGGGGTCCCCGGACGCGCACAGGATCTCGCCTCCCTCGGCGGGAAGATCCTGCGTCTGGCTCCGGACGGCACCGTGCCCGCGGACAACCCCTTCCCCGGCTCGCCCGTGTACAGCTACGGCCATCGCAACCCGCAGGGACTGGCCTGGGCCGCGGACGGCACCCTGTACGCCTCGGAGTTCGGCCAGGACACCTGGGACGAGCTGAACATCATCCGGCCGGGCGGCAACTACGGCTGGCCGGAGGCGGAGGGGCTCGCCGGCGACGCGCGGTTCGTCGACCCCGTCCAGGAATGGCCCCCTGCCGCCGCCAGCCCCAGCGGCATCGCGATCCTCGGCGAGAGCATCTACGTGGCCAACCTCCGCGGGGAACGGCTCCGGCAGATCCCGCTCTCCGACCCGGGCGCCTCCGTCGAGCGCTACGCCGGGGAGTACGGCCGCCTCCGCGACGTCATCGTCACCCCGGACGGTGCGCTCTGGGTGCTGACGAACAACACCGACGGCCGGGGCTCCCCGCGCCCGGGCGACGACGTCGTCCTGCGCATCCCGGTCGACTAGCCGCCGTCACCGAGAAGCGGCGCTCACGTCGGTCACGGGATCGCGACGACGATGTCCGCCCGGCTGCGCGGGTCGTCGCGCGCGATGTGGGCATCCTCCTGCGCCGCCCAGCGCTCCCAGTGCGGGCGGTAGGCGTCGCCGTCGCGGGTGAGCGCGCGGTCCCGGCGGGAGAGGGGCGGGGCCTCCACCCACACCCGCACATCGGCGATCGGTGCGGTGCGCGCGGTGAGGATGCCGCAGCCCTCCACGATGAGCCCGCGCGACGGATCCACCGCGGAGCTCTCCGCCTCGGCCTCCGCCACCCAGTCCCAGCGCCGCCAGGTGCCGATCATGCCCCGTGCGTGGGGCACCAGGATGTCCTCCCGCGCGCGTTCGACCCCGGCCTCCAGGCCGTCCCAGCCGGGGTAGAGCGCGTCCAGGGGGATCAGCTGCACCCCGCCGGCGATCGGCCAGCCCTCCGCCACCCGTCCGCTCAGGCTCGTCTTGCCGGCACCGCTGCGCCCGTCGATGAGGACGACGGGGTTCGCCGCCTGGGTGTCGCGTACCGCGGCGAGGATGCGCGCCGTCGCGGCGGTCAGCGCTCGGGCGACCGGGTCGTCACTTCTTGAGCGCACGGATGATGCGCGTGAGCGCACGACCGGCGACGCACACGAAGGGGATCGCCACCGCGAGCAGCGTGATGATGTTCGGCTCGAAGCGCACGCCCTCCTCCCGGCGCACGTAGACGCCGAGCGGGATCGCCAGGCCGGAGCCGCCGCCGCCTTCGGCCTGCTGCTCCACCGAGCCCGCGCCGAAGCCGGTGAAGGTGAGGGCGACCGGCGTGATCGAGACGCCGTCGACGTCCTGCGGCGCACCGTACGCGCTCTTGACGCCCAGATCGGCGGCTTGGTTTCCGAGTTTCGTTGCGAGGTTCGCCATGACTCCACGCTAGCCGACGCGGTGCCCCCGCGCACCGCCCTCGGCAGAAGCCGGCCGCGCCTCCCCGCTCCGGAGGCGGCGAGGACCTCCTCCCCCGTCCCTTCGCGCGAGCTCTCGCACCAGGGGGCATCCCTGCGTCGGTCCCCGGACGTTCCCTCCGCCGGTCGAGGTCGCCGGCAGCCGGGTCAGTCGTGGGGCTCGGTCCGCGCCCGTTCCGTCGCCGGCGCGACGCCGCCCCCGCGCTCCCCGCCGCGCCCCAGGTGCCGCGCGCGGGTGATCGTGCCGCTGCCGAAGCGCTCCCGCGCTCCGTCGAGCGCGTCCTCCACCCGGCGCCAGTCGCCGTCGTCGTCCCAGAGCGCCAGGGCTCCCCCGCCGGCGATCTGCAGCCGCTCCGCCCGCACGCCGATCAGCCGGACGGGATCGCGGCGCTCGATGCCGTCGAAGAGAGTCCGCGCCGCGTGGCCGATGCGCTGCCCGACCGAGGTCGGCTCCGGCAGGGTCTGGGTGCGGGTGAGGGTGCTGAAGTCCTCGAAGCGGACCTTGATCGACACCGTCGCCGTCTCCCACCCCGCGCGTCGCAGCCGCCGGGCGACCCGGTCCGACAGATGCAGCAGCTCCGCATGCAGCACCTCGGGATCGA
>JBEBWQ010000264.1:0-3446 GCA_040392075.1 Microbacterium sp. | reverse complement strand
TCCCCAGAACAGGAGACTCGCCCGAGACCCGGACGTTTTTGGCCGCATCGTCCTGTTCTCGGGCGACTCACCTGATCTCGGGACCGGTGAGGTCGGCCCGGGCACGAAAAAGACCCTCCGCGTACCCGACAGAGCCCGGTTACCCTTGCTACGTTTCCGTCCTGGGGGAGTTGGCCTGGATGCCGTCACGCGGAGAGCCGCCCCCAGTCTACCCGACGGTCCGCCTGGGCCTTCCGCCCCACCTCCCGCAGTGCTCTCGCCGCACGGCAGGCCCCGTCCGTCCTGAGCCTCACCGTCTATCCGGAGCGATATCCGCGCAGACGGGGCTCAGGATCGACGGCATCCCAGGATGGGCAGGCCAAGTCTCGGCGACGCGGCCGGTACGCTCGGGGCGATGGAGCAGCGCGTCGAGGACAGGCCCCTGGACGGGTGGCGGTTCGACGGCGAGCTGCGCACCTACCAGGCCGAGGTCCTCTCGCGCATCCCTGCCGGAAGCGACGAGACGATCCACGTGGTCGCCCCGCCCGGGTCCGGGAAGACCCTGCTGGGGCTCCTGCTGGCGGCGCGCGAGGGGCGGCGCGCGCTCGTGCTCACGCCGACCGTGACCATCCGGCAGCAGTGGGCGAGCACCGCGCGCATGCTCGCGCCCGATCCGTCCGCCGTCTCCGACGATCCCGACCGGCTGCCCGACCTGACGGTGCTGACGTATCAGCTGCTCAGCGTCACCGGGGACAGCGCGCCCTTCGAGGCACTCGCCCGCGCGCAGTGGGTCGACGAGCTCGTCGAGGCCGGTCGTGCCGAGGCCGAGGCGGGCACCTGGCTCGCCGAGCTGGCGGTGGACAATCCGGCGCAGTACCGGCGCGGCATCCGCTCCCGCGCCGCCCGTCTCCGGCGCAGCTTCGTCCGCGCGCGGCCCGCGCAGCTGGCCCGGGTCCTGCACCCGAACGCCGTCGCCCTCATCGAGCGGATCGTCGACGCCGGCATCGACACGATCGTGCTCGACGAGTGCCACCATCTGCTCGACCACTGGGCGATCGTGGTGGCCTTCCTCACCGCGCGGATCCGCGAGGCCGGCGGGCGGGGTCAGCTGATCGGCCTCACCGCCACCCTCCCCTCCCCCGACGACGGCGCCGAGTACGAGAACTACACCGGTCTCCTCGGCGACGTCGACTACGAGGTGCCCGCTCCGGCCGTGGTGAAGGAGGGCCACCTCGCCCCCTATCGGGACCACGTCTGGTTCACCGCACCCGTGCCGGCCGAAGCACGGTTCATCCGGCAGCACGAGGCACAGGCGCAGGACCTCATCACGCAGGTGCTCTCCACACCGGACGCCATCCGCTACCTGGAGGACCGTCTGCAGCCGGACGAGGAGACCGCCCCCGCTGCGGCGGCGGTCTCGGAGGCCGCGCCCGCCGACCTCGACCCCGCACCTCCGGTGCCCGCATCCTCGCCCCCGGCGCTCGCGCCTTCGGCCACGACCCTCGCAGCCGTGGACCCTGCGGCCGGGACCGTACGCCCGGAGACTCCGGATAGCGCATCGCCGATGTCGGGAGGGGACGCCGGAAGCGACGGGCCGCTGCGCGACGGGACGGTCGAGCACGCTCGCGGACGCGTCGACGAGCTCGACGACTCCGGGTCTCCGCCGGATGCGCGGATCGATCCACCGCAGGACCGCAGCCTCTCTTCCCCTGCGGAGGCCGTCACCGTCCGCCGGGCGGCCCTCGAACGGGCGCTGCGCGCCGACCTCCCCCTCACGCGTGCCTGCGGGGCGGTGCTGCGCGTCGTCGCTCCGGAGCACCCGCTCGTCCCGGACCTGGAGCCGGGGCTGTTCGGGCGTTGCACGACGGACGATCTGCTCACCGTGCTCGCACGCTTCGCCCTCACCCGGCTGCTCCCCGATCCGGCCGCCCGCGCGCAGTGGCGCTACGTCAAGGACGCTCTGGCCGATTTCGGGCTGCACCTCACCGACCGGGGCATCCGCCGCGGCCGCAACCCCGTGGAGGCGACCCTGGCCACCTCCGCGGCGAAGGACCATGCCGCCGTCGACATCCTCCGCCACGAGCTCGCCGGACCCGAGGGCGACCGCATCCGTGCCGTCGTCGTCACGGATGTCGTCGAAGCCGGCAACAGCCGGGGGCTCACCGGCCGCACCGCCCCCGGCGCCCTGCGCGCCTTCGACCTGCTCGGGAGCGACCCCGTCACCGCCCGCCTCCGGCCGGTGCTCCTCACCGCCCGCCACCTGCGGGTGGGGGCGCGGGACGCCGAGACGATCGCGGCAGCCCTGGGCGAGGTGCTCGGAGGCCCCGTCGAGATCGCCGCCGGATTCGACGCGTACCGCGATCTGGTCATCCCCGGCGCCGGCGGTGGGCGGATCGTCGCCGCCGTGTCCGAGCTGATCCGCCGCGGCACCGTCCGGCTGCTCGTGGGCACCCGGGGCCTCCTGGGCGAGGGCTGGGACTGCCCGGCGGTGAACACGCTCATCGATCTCACCTCCGTCGCCACGAGCGCCGGCAGCCAGCAGCTGCGCGGACGGACCCTGCGGCTGGATCCGGCCTGGCCGGAGAAGGTCGCGCACAACTGGTCGGTCGCCTGTCTCATCCCGCCCGACGTCGACCTCGATGACGGCACCGAGATCGCCCGTCTCCGCCGCCGGCACGGGCATCTCTGGGGGCTCGACGCCGACGACGACGTCCGTGTCGTGACCGGCCTCGGCCACGCCCTCGGCGCCCCCGCCCGGGAGATGCTGGACCGGGTGCTGGCGAAGGATCCGGAGACCTCGATTGCGGCGCTCGCCGACATCGCCGTCGCCGGTATGAAGCCGCGCGCGCAGACGCGGACCGACTGGCGTGTCGGCGAGCCGTACCTCCCGCGCGAACGCGAGATCGTCGCCCTGCGCGAGGCGCCCCGTGCGGCCCTGATCCGCTCCGGCCCCGCCCTCGCCGCGGGTACGCCGATCCTGTTCGCCGGTGGGGCGGTGGCGGCCGGCGTGCTCGTCGCCGCGCTGGACCTCGTCCTCGCGCTCGCTCTGCCGCTCGACCTCGGGATCGTCCTCGCCGTGCTCGGCGGCGGACTGGTCGCCACGCTCGGGAGCGTCCCGGCGATGCGGCGCGCCCTGCGTCGCCGCCGCGACCCGGCAGCGCTCTACCGGGGTGCGCTGCGGGCGATCGCCCGGACGCTGCACGACGCCGGCCGGATCGGCGATCGCGACGAGGAGATCGCGATCGACACCCGTACCGCGGCCGACGGCACCGTCGTGTTCCGTGCCGCCTTCGGCGGGAGCGCACGCGACCGGAACGTGCTCGCCGATGCCGCCGAGGAGCTGTTCGGCCCGGTCCGCACCCCGCGGTTCCTGCTGCGGGTGGACCAGCCCGAGGACGGCCTGCTCGCCCGCGCGGCCCTGTTTCGCCCTCGCCCTCGTCGGAAGCGGGAGGAACCGGTGCTGTTGC
>JBEBWQ010000263.1:0-3455 GCA_040392075.1 Microbacterium sp. | reverse complement strand
TTCGGCCGGGGGTCACCTGGGAATGTGGCTGGCCCAGCAGGACGCGCCGCCGCGGGGGCTGAAGGCCGTGGTCGCGTTGGCTCCGGTGGCTGATCTGGCTCTCGCCGACGACATGAACCTCGGGGACGGGGCGGTAAGGGCGTACCTCGGCCTCCCCGCCACCGAACGGTCTGACCTGGATCCCTGCCGCCTCCGTCCGGCGCGCGTTCCGGTGTCTATCCTGCACGGAACGGACGACCGCTCTGTGCCGATCTCCATCTCGGAGAGCTACTGCGGTGCCCATCCCCACACCTCGCTTATCCCCCTCTCGGGGAGCGGGCACTTCCCGGTCATCGACCCCGGCAGCTCGCACTTCCATTCGGTCATGGAGGAAATTCGTAACATTTCCGCCTGACGCCGGACCCCTCGTAAGCACGAATCCCAGGCGCGCAGAAGAAGAGCGCCTCACTGACCCAGGAGTACGTCAATTGAAGACCCAAATTTCAAAATCCAGCTCGACCAGGCAAGTCGCCGCAGCCAGCGTCATCGGAAACACATTGGAGTTCTACGATTTCTTCATCTTCGGGACGGCGGCGGCCATTGTCTTCCCGGTTCTCTTCTTCGGCGGCACCGACCCTATCGTCGCCACCCTTATTTCGTTCGCCACTTTCGGCTCGGGATTTCTCGCTCGTCCGGTCGGAAGCGTGGTCTTCGGTCATTTCGGTGATCGCATCGGCCGAAAGCCCGTCCTCTACATCACTCTGATGCTCATGGGCACGGCCACCCTGGTCGTGGGGCTGCTGCCCACATACGACCAGATCGGGATCTGGGCGCCGATCGCGTTGACCTTCCTTCGCCTTGTCCAGGGTTTTGCTGTCGGAGGCGAGTGGGGCGGGGCCATGCTGATGTCGATCGAGCATGCTCCTCGCAACCGACGCGGGCTCTTCGCGGCGATCCCCAACGTGGGATCCCCGCTCGGAACGCTGCTGGCCACCGGGGCGTTCTTCGCTGTCTCTCAGCTCGACGACGAGGCGTTCTTCAGTTGGGGCTGGCGGCTCCCCTTCATCGCCAGCATCGCTCTGATGGGGGTGGGTCTGTTCATCCGCGCTCGTCTGAGCGAAAGTCCCGAGTTCGCCCGGACGCAGGCGTCCGAGCACGTTGCCCGCGTTCCGGTAGCCGAGTTGATCCGGCACCACGGACGTGAACTGGCCGCGATCATCGGCGCGTTCATTGGGTTCAGCATCGCGGTGTACGTCTTCATGACGTTCATGGTGTCCTACGCAGGATCGGTCGGGATCGACCGCAGTACGGCACTCCTCGCCATCGCCATCGCCTCCGCTGTCGCGGTCGTTCTCTATCCCGTGTTCGGGGCGCTCGCAGACAAGGTCGGGCCGAAACGCGTGTACCTCTTCGGTCTGATCCTCATGCTGGTCGCCGTTGTCCCTGCCTTCGCGCTCGTCAACACCGGTTCGGCGACCGCCTTCGTGCTGGCGGTCGTCATGATGTTCGGAGTCGCCATGGCCCCGATCGGGGGCGTTGTGGGTGTGGTCTTCACCCAGGTCTTCCCCCCGAGGGTCCGGTATTCGGGGTCGTCCATCGGGTTCACCATGGCGTCCATCCTGGGCGGCGCCTTCGCTCCGTTCATCGCGACATGGCTGGTGGGGGTAACGGGATCGACGATAAGTGTCGTCGTCTATCTGATCATCGGTCTTCTCGTCTCCCTGGTGTCGATGAGGTTCATCCCGGCTGCGTCTTTGTCGGCCGATGACGAGATACCCTCCACCGGCACCAAGCCGCGGGAACAGCCCACGTCGAGGGCTGAGGCCTGAGCATGACATTCCACTCCCGGCTCATGCCACGGCAGACCGATCGACGCAGTCGGGGCGGGAGGGCCGCCGACCTCACTGCCGCCGATGTCCTCCGCGCTCTCGGCCTCGTCATGACAGGCCAGGTCTTCGACCTCGACCTGGGGCGATGGCCCGGTATGCCCCTGTTCGCGACGGAACCGCCCTTTCAGGTCTTGAGCTACCGATCGCCGCAGGGACTCATGGCCTCTGGTGACTTCGCGGCATGGACCCATGCCACCAACGGCGTGGTCTGGAGTTCCGACATGGTGATCGGCGGCTCGCACGTGGGCACGCACATCGATGCGCTCGGTCACTTCTCGGTCAACGGCACCGTTGCCTCTGGGCGACAGCAGGACGCGGCGGCGGGTGTCGGCGACTTCGGCCTGCTCAACGATGATGCGTCCTCGATCCCCCCGATCGTCACTCGAGGTGTCTTGATCGATGTGGCGGGAAGCCAGGGATGCGACGTGCTCCAGGGCGGATACGTGATCTCGAGGGCGGATTGCGAACGAGCGCTCGAAAGGCAGCGCGTCGAGGTGCGCTCCGGAGACGTCGTCCTGATCAGGACGGGATATCACCGGGTCTGGGCGACTCCGGCGCAGTCCTCTCACTATGGTGCGGGCATCGGCATAGAGGTCGCCCGGTGGCTCGCAGACCTGGGTGTCGTCGCGATCGGCAGCGACACCGAAGGAGTCGAAGTGACCCCGGCCGAGGACCCCGGGTCTCCGCACCCCGTCCACATCACGTGTCTGGCGGAGGAGGGGATATACCTGCTTGAGATGGTGTACGTGGAGGAACTCGCCGCGGCCGGGCACTACGAGTTCTTCTTCACGTGCGCCACTGCACGAATCGCCGGGGCGACGGGTGCGTATGCCCGACCGCTGGCGATGGTGTGACCGGTGGCCTGCGGCGAGGGGCCAGCTCGTTGTCCGTGCCGGCGCGGCACGCCGAGTTCTCTCCTCCTCTCCGAGTGCTGCCAGCCGCACCTCGACGGCGAACCGCATGCATCGCCGGTAGACCTGGTCCGGTCTCGCTACACCGCGTTCGTTCTGAATGAGACAGATCACGTGCTGCGGACATGGAACCCGGAGACCCGACCGGACGGCATCCCCCATCAGGGCAGGATCTGGAAGGGTCTGCTCGTCGGAGATGCACGGTTCACCACGGTGAATCGTGCTGACGTTGAGTACGTCGTCACCTATGTGAGTGAGGGCGTGACCGTCTCCGAGCGGTTGAACGGTGAGTTCGAGCGACGTGCGAGCGGCGACTGGTGGTACGTCGGGCCCGCGGGTGCCGACTGGACTCCGTCACGGCGCCGAGTTGCCTCTTCCCTCGGTCCCTCGTCACCCGCTGGCCGGGGCGCGAGGCGACGCGGCGGAAACCCGCACTCGACGCCTTCAGCATCAGGGTTCGAGGACGGGGTCGGCTTCCAGGAATAGCTGGGTGCGCCGTGGGGGTCGAGAGCATCGGGGTGGTCGCCTCTCCGGTGGATCGATGCTCAGGCGTTGTGGTCGCCGCCGAGGGGGCCGACGGCGGTGAGGGGGCCCGCGTCGTCGGCGCCGCTGCCGCGGAGCCGGGCGATGAGGTTGCCGAGGTGGTAGATGAGGATCGCGGCGATCGTGGCGAGCA
>JBEBWQ010000262.1:0-3463 GCA_040392075.1 Microbacterium sp. | reverse complement strand
CACACGAGCGACCTTGCGCATCGCCGAGTTCGGCTTCTTGGGGGTGGTGGTGTACACGCGGGTGCACACGCCGGCCTGCTGCGGGTTCGCCTTCAGAGCGGGCGCCTTGGTCTTCGAGACCTTCGGCGAACGGCCCTTGCGAACCAACTGCTGAATAGTTGGCACGTTCTCTCCTTGTTGTGCTGCACGGTGACAGCGTGATGGGTTTCACATCATGACCCGCCGCGCGCACCGGAGCCGGTGAACGTGAGATGGTGGGTATGCCGTGGGGGTGAACAGACGGCGTCTGCACCCACGCGTGGGCACGCCGGAAGGCGCACACACCCGCATAAGTGTAGTCGAGCCGGGCCCACGGGTCAAACGGTCAGATCCGACGCCGAGGACCGGACCTCTCACGCCGGCGCGGCGGAGGACATATGCCGGGCCGAGGACGGTCGTGCGGCGGGTCGGCCCTCGTCCCGGCAGGAGTCCGCCGCCCGGCGCTCAGGAGAGCGGCGACGTCCACCGGGTCCCGGCGGCGCGGCGGACCGCTCAGGCCGCCGGCTGCTCCCGGACCAGTTCCACGGTGCACTCCGCGGGATGAGAGGGGTCCCGCACGCAGGCGGCCTGCAGCGGGCCCCCGGCCTCGGCCAGGACGCCCTGCAGGAGGCCCAGGTGCACCTGGCAGAGCACCGGGCGGTCCTCCGGCCGGCTGGCCGCGTGCGGGCACGGGGTCAGCTCCACGGTGAGCTCGTTCCTGTCGAAGCGGGGCTCGAAGCCGCTCTCCTCGAGGTTCTCGATGAGGGCGTCGAGCTGATGCAGCTCCTCCTCGCCGAGCCCGGCCTCCGCGCCCTCCGGCATGAGCCGGCGGAGCAGGTCGCCGCGCCGGGCCGCCGCCGTCACCTTGTCACGGGCGACGGGGCTGGACGCCTCCGGATGTCCCGTCGCGGCGCTGTAGAGCGTCCGCGGCCGGCCGCGGACGGTGCGGTGCTCCGTGGCCTGGATGACGTAGCCGCCCTCGATCAACCGCTGCAGATGCTCCCGCACCGTGTTCGGGTGCAGGCCCGTCGCATCGACAAGCTCCCCGACGGTCCGCTCCGGGCGCGACTGCAGAAGGTACAGGATCTGCACCCGGGAGAAGCTCGAGATCGGTCCGTAGACCGCCTTGGCGCTGGCCATGGGCTCAGTCTAACCGCCGATCCGGGGCCGGCCGAGGGTGATCTTCGCCCGCGGATCGGAGGGGTCGTCGCCTCTTCGCGCCCTCCGCGCCGGGCTCTGCCGGGCGTCGGATCCCGGTCCGCGCGTCCCCCTCGTCCCCTCCCGGGCCTGCGCTCCGCCCGGGCCTGCGCCTCCGGCCGCGGTCGCCGCGCCCGCCGGATCGCGCGGCGGAGCGATCCCCGACGGGCCCCCGACCGGAACGTCCGAGGTCCCGGATAGCCTGTCCGCATGGCCGCCAAACGACCCCCCTCCCCCGCGTTCGCCTGCTCGGAGTGCGGGTGGACCACCGCCAAGTGGGTGGGTCGCTGCGGCGAGTGCCAGCAGTGGGGCACGGTCGTCGAGCAGGGCGCGGCGGGCGCCTCGCTGCGCCACGTCGCGCCGCAGGCGCCCTCCCGTCCCGCCCGGCCGATCACCGAGATCACCACGGCCGACGCCCCGCGGCGCTCCAGCGGCGTCGGCGAGTTCGACCGGGTCCTCGGCGGCGGCATCGTCCCGGGGGCGGCGATCCTGCTCAGCGGCGAGCCCGGCGTGGGCAAGTCGACGCTGCTGCTGGACGTCGCGGCGAAGGCCGCGCACACCGGCCGCCGGGTCCTGTACATCAGCGGCGAGGAGTCGGCGGCGCAGGTGCGCCTGCGCGCGGAGCGCACGGATGCGCTGCACCCGGAGCTGTTCCTCGCCAGCGAGACGGACCTGGCCACCGTGCTCGGCCAGATCGACCAGACCGCACCGCAGCTCGTGATCGTCGACTCGGTGCAGACCATCGCCTCCGCCGCGAGCGACGGGGCCGCCGGGCTCCCCGGCCAGGTGCGCGAGGTGGCGGCCACCCTCATCCGGGTGGCGAAGGAGCGCGCTCTGCCCGTGATCCTCGTCGGCCACGTCACGAAGGACGGCCAGGTCGCCGGCCCCCGGGTGCTGGAGCACCTCGTCGACGTCGTGTGCCACTTCGAGGGCGACCGCCAGACCGCGCTGCGCTTCCTCCGCGCCCTGAAGAACCGCTTCGGCCCGACCGACGAGGTGGGCTGCTTCGAGATGACCGGCGCCGGCATCGCCGAGGTCCCCGACCCCTCCGGCCTCTTCCTCTCCCGCGGCACGCCCGAGCCGGGCACCTGCGTCGCCATCGCCATGGAGGGGCGTCGCGCCCTGCCCGTCGAGGTGCAGGCCCTCACGATCGCCGCGTCCGGCCCCAACCCCCGCCGGATCGTGCACGGCGTGGACTCGTCGCGCGTGGCGATGGTGCTCGCGGTGCTGGAACGACGCGCCGGCATCCCCACCAGCGGGCTGGACGTCTACGTCTCCACCGTCGGCGGGGTGCGCTTCACCGAGCCGGCAGCCGACCTCGCGATCGCCGTCGCCGTGGCGGGCGCCATCCAGCAGACGGCAGTGCCCCGGACGCTGGCCGTGGTCGGCGAGCTGAGCCTGGCCGGAGAGGTCCGGTCGGTCACCCAGGCCGCACAGCGCCGCTCGGAGGCGGCGCGGCTCGGGTACGAGCAGGTGATCGACGACCGCTCCCGCACGCTCCGCGCCGCGCTCGGCGACATCCGCTCCCGCGCGACGCAACGGCGCCGGGAGGACGACATCCCGGCCTTCTGAAGGGCGGGATCACACCAGCGCGCGCAGGAGCTCCTCCGGCGGAGCCTGCATCGGCGCGGGGCCGGCGATGTCGAGGAACACCGTGGTGATCTCCTCGCGATGGGCGGTCAGGAAGGAGCGCAGCCACTCTCCGGAGAACGTTCCGACCCCCGGCGGCAGGTTCTCCGGCTTGTTGCGCGCATCGCTGAACAGCAGCAGGGCGATCTGACCGGTCTTCGGGTCGCGGTAGGTCCACACCTCCCCGCCATCGAGCGGGTTGTCCCGTGCGCCGGCGCGCAGCAGCGGCACGATCACCGTGCCGTGCCGCAGCGCGAGGGCGACCGCCGCCATGTCCTGCGCAGCCAGCGCCTGCGCCAGCGCCTCGGAGCGGAACTCTCCCGGTGCCGTCTGCTTCTTCTTAGCCGTCTTCGGTTTCTTCGCACCCACCCCCTCACCCTAAGCGAGCACAAGCCAGGTCAGCGTCCGCCTTCGCTCGCGCAATCAGTCACACCGGTCGCTTCGCACGCGTGCGTCATCCCCGGGTGTGCCCACGGAATCCTCCGGAGTAACGGCCATACCCCAGACTCGTGGCGGTGCCTCGCACCTCGGCCCGCACCGTCTCTTGACAGGTACTCCAGCGGGCTACTCCAGGAAGATCTGGCGGCTGACGTCGCTCTCGAACCCGCCGATGGCGACC
>JBEBWQ010000261.1:0-3474 GCA_040392075.1 Microbacterium sp. | reverse complement strand
CCCCCGCCCCCTTCGGCGGTGCCCGAGCCCCGCCCCCGGGCGGGGGCGCCCCGCGCCGGGGGCGGGGTGGCCGGCCCCGCGCGGCCCCCCGCCCACGGCGCCGGTCCGGATCCCGCCGGAGGCGAGGGGGCGAGCGCCGGTGAAGACGCCGCGGCGCCCGAGCGCTCCGGCCGCGCCGAACGCGCTACCGCGATGCCGAGGCCGCCGCGCCGCCGCCTGCTCGCGCTCCCGGCGCTCGGACTCTCGCTGCTGCTCGTGAGCGGGTGCACGGCGGAGTCCTGGCCTCAGTTCGGCGACGAGCCCACCGCGACGCCCTCGCCGACGCCGACCGCCGTGGTCCCCGAGGGACAGCAGGCCCCGGCGGTCACGCCCGCGCAGGCGGAGCGGATCATCGGATCCCTGGCCGCCACGATCGCCGAGGCCGACGCGGCGCTGGACATCGACCTCGCCGCGACGCGCCTGAGCGATGCCGCCCTGGAGACCCGCCGGACCGACTACGCCCTGCGCGCCGCGATCCCCGAGCGGGCGGCCCCCGCGCCGATCCCGACGGAGGACATCCGCATCCTCCTCCCGGAGGCGCGCGACTCCTGGCCCCGCACGGTCCTCGTGCTCGCCGAGAACGAGGGCGACGACACCGTTCCGCCGGTGATCCTCACGATGGTCCAGGACGACCCCTGGTCGCTCTACCGGATCAGCTACATCTCCGAGATGCGCGCGTCGGCCGAACTGCCCGATCTCGCCCCCGCCTGGCTGGGCACCGCGCTGATCCCGCCGGACTCGCCGTTCCTGGAGATCACCCCCACGGACCTGGTGGCCGCCTTCGCCGACATCGTCGACGCCGGGGAGGAGAGCGCCTACTACGCCCGCTTCGACCAGGCCTCGCTGGATCTGGCGGCCTCCATCCGGGACAGCCGGCAGACGGTGGTGCAGACGCTGATCGACAACGGCGCCTCCGAGACCTCCACCGCCGCCTTCGACCTGGAGCCGAGCAGCTTCGTGCCGGTCGCGCTCAGCAGCCTCGACAGCGGCGCGATCGTGGCCGTGTCCCTGATCGACACCGAGACGGTCACCCCGACGACGGCGGATGCGGTCATCCGCTTCGGCGACAACGCCGAGGCGATCGCGCTCACCGGGGTCTCGGAGTCGGCCACCGGCGTGGTCACCACCTACGGGATGCAGCTGTTCTTCTCCGTCCCGAGCCGCGGCTCCACCGAGCCGATCCGCCTTCTCGCCGTCGATCAAGACCTTCTGGGAGTGACGCTGCCATGAGCGATTTCTCTGCCGCCCTGCGCGGCGCCGTCGACCTGTCCAGCCTGCGCAACCGTCCCGCGCCCACCGAGCCGGGCTCTGTCGGGGGAGCGGCCCCGGGCGGTGTGATCGTGGACGTCACCGATGCGATGTTCCCGCAGATCCTCGAGCTCTCCCGCCGGGTGCCGGTGGTCGTCGACCTGTGGGCCGAGTGGTGCGGACCGTGCAAGCAGCTGAGCCCCGTGCTGGAGAAGGTGGTCACCGAGCTCGGTGGCCGCGTGCTGCTGGCCAAGGTCGATGTCGACGCGAACCCTCAGCTGGCGCAGGGCTTCCGTGCGCAGTCGATCCCGATGGTCGTCGCCCTCATCGCGGGGCAGCCGGTGCCGCTCTTCACCGGGGCGGTCCCGGAGGAGCAGGTGCGCCAGGTCTTCGACCAGCTGCTGCAGGTCGCGGCGCAGCAGGGCGTGACCGGCACGCTCGACCCCGCCGCCGCCGCGGAGGAGGAGCCCGCGGAGCCGGAGCTGCCGCCGCTGCACGCCGCCGCCTTCGACGCGATCGAGGCGGGCGACTACGCGGCCGCGATCGCCGCCTACGAGCAGGCTCTGACGGAGAACCCCCGTGACGAGGAGGCCCGTGCCGGCCTCGGCCAGGTGCGTCTGCTCGCGCGCGTGCAGCAGGTGAGCGATGTGCAGGCTGCGCGTGCCGCCGCGGCGGAGCGGCTCTCGGACGTGGCGGCGCAGTTCGCCGTGGCCGACCTCGACCTCGTCGGAGGTCATGTCGAGGACGCGTTCGATCGCCTTCTCGACCTCTTCGAGGCCCTGCCCGGCGAGGAGCGCCCGGCAGTGCGGGAGCGTCTGATCGAGCTGTTCGCCCTCATCGGCGACGGCGACCCGCGGGTCCTCCGCGCCCGGACCCGGCTGACGTCACTGCTCTTCTGAGCGCCGCGCAGCGGACTCCCGCCGAGACGGGAATCGACTCGTCGCAGGACCGTCGTCGACCGGGCATCTGTCCTCGCCCGGGCGGACTCATCCGCCGGGAGGGCCGCGGCCTGGGCGCGGTGCGCCGAGCCCCATCCGAGAACGAGGACAAGTCCCGGGGAGAGGACAGACCCGCCGGGATCACGTCCTCCTCCGGGTATATCTCCTCCGCCGAGAAGGCCCGCTCGAGGAGGACGGTATCGTCGGCGTGCGGCGCAGGGCGCACGGTCGGGAAGGCACGTCTGAGGAAAGAGACTTCGCGCCGCTCCGGCTGGGTGCGGGTCAGCTGATGGTCAGCAGCACGTGGCCCGCCGCGACGGTGGCACCGGGGGCGGCGTCGATCGCGCCGACCACACCGTCCTTGTGCGCCTGCAGCGGCTGCTCCATCTTCATCGCCTCCAGCACGACGACCAGGTCGCCCTTGACGACCTGCTGGCCCTCCTCGACGGCGAGCTTGACCACGGTGGCCTGCATCGGCGACTTGACCGCGTCGCCGGAGGCGCCCGCTGACACCGTGGCGGTGTGGCTGCGCCGGGAGGGCGGGACGGAGACCGGGCGTCCGCCCGAGTTCGTGGCGACCGTGATGCGATCCGGCAGGCTCACCTCGAGGCGCTTGCCGGCCACCTCGACGACGACCGTGTGCCGGCTCTCGGCGGCCGCCGGAGCCTCCGCCTCACCGTCCCAGGCGGGGATGTCGTTGTCGAACTCCGTCTCGATCCATCGGGTGAAGACGGTGAAGCGTCCGTCCTCGGCGGTGAACGCCGGGTCGCGCACGATCCTGCGGTGGAAGGGGAGCACCGTCGGGAGCCCCGCCACCTCGAACTCGTCGAGCGCGCGGCGGGCACGCTGCAGCGCCTCGGCGCGGTCGCGACCGGTGATGATGATCTTCGCGAGCAGGGAGTCGAAGGCGCCCGACACGCTGTCTCCCGCGGTCACCCCGGAGTCGAGCCGGATGCCGGGGCCGCCGAAGGTCTTGAAGACGTGGATGGGGCCCGGCTGCGGGAGGAAGCCGCGGCCCGGGTCCTCGCCGTTGATGCGGAACTCGATCGAGTGCCCCTGGGGCTGCGGGTCGTCGTAGTCGATCGTGCCGCCGGCGGCGATGCGGAACTGCTCGCGCACGAGGTCGATGCCGGTGACCTCCTCGGAGACCGGGTGCTCCACCTGCAGGCGGGTGTTCACCTCGAGGAAGGAGATGGTGCCGTCGGCGCCGATGAGGAACTCGCAGGTGCCCGCGCCCACGTAGCCGACC
>JBEBWQ010000260.1:0-3476 GCA_040392075.1 Microbacterium sp. | reverse complement strand
CGGCCGCGGGTGGAGTCCTTCTCCTCGCGGGTGGCGAGGTAGGAGGGGCACATGACGTCGTGCGCGCCGTTCTCGGCGCGGCACCGGCCCACGCCGGTGCAGCGGTGCACGGCCTGGGACAGGTCTCCCCCGTCGTGCCGGAAGGCGAGAGCCAGCCGAGTGCGCACCGGATGCGCACGGGCCACCCCGATGTTGCGGTCCAGCGGTTCCGGGTCGACGATCACCCCGGGGTTCAGCAGACTCTGCGGGTCGAAGACGTCCTTCACCGCGCCGAAGAGCGCGATCGCCTCGGGCGAGTACATGTACGGCAGCAGCTCGCTGCGCGCCCTTCCGTCGCCGTGCTCTCCGGAGAGGGTCCCGCCGTAGCGGGAGATGAGACCGGCGGCCTCGGTCATGAACCGGCGGAAGCGAGCGGTTCCGCCGGGATCGGCCCTCGCTTCCCCGGGGCCGGTTCCCGCCCCGTCTGCGCCCTCCGTCATCCCGAAGGGGAAGTCCAGGCGCACGTGCACGCAGCCGTCGCCGAAGTGCCCGTAGGGGAAGCCGTCGAGGCCATGTTCGGCCATCAGCGCGTCAAAGTCGCGGAGGTAGGAGCCCAGCCTCTCCGGCGGCACGGCCGCATCCTCCCACCCGGAGTGCGCGGGGGCGTTCGCGGTGGTCCGGCCGGCCAGGCCCGCTCCGTCCTCGCGGATCTTCCACAGTCGTGCGGACTCCGCGGGATCGGTCACGATGCGCGACGCCGGGGAGATCGTGGCGACCGCGGCTGCGCGCTCGCGCACGTCGTCGAGGTCGTCGCCCGCGATCTCGACGAACAGCCAGGCCGCGCCCGGCGGCAGATCCGGCACGGCGCCGGGACCGCGCTGGGCGCGCACCACGTCCACGATGCGGGAGTCGATGCCCTCGCAGGCGGTGGGCCGGAGGGGCAGGATGCCGGGCACCGCGTCGCCCGCGGCGCCGAAGTCGGCGAAGCCGAGGGCGACCATGATCCGGTGCGCGGGGTCGGCGACGAGACGGACGGTGGCCTCCAGGATCGTCGCCAGGGTGCCCTCGCTGCCCACGAGCATCCGCCGCAGGTCGAAGCCGCGTTCGGGGAGCAGATGCTCCAGAGCGTAGCCCGAGACCTGCCGGCCGAAGCGGCCGAACTCCGTGCGGATCGTCGCGAGGTGCGCGGCCGTAAGATCCCGCAGAGCCAGGGTCTCGGCGGTCTCCGGCGCCCCGGGCCCGTCGAGGATCAACCGCGTGCCGAGGCCCGTGACCACATCGAGGGCGAGCACGTTGTCGTCGGTGCGGCCGTAGCCCAGAGCGCGGGACCCGCAGGCGTTGTTGCCCACCATGCCGCCGATCGTGCACCGGCTGTGCGAGGAGGGGTCGGGACCGAAGCGCACCCCCTGCGCAAGCGCCTGCCGCTGCAGCGTGGCGTGCACGGTGCCGGGCTGGACCACGGCGGTGCGCGCCTCGGCATCGAGGGAGAGGACCCGGTTCAGGTGCCGGCTGAAGTCGATGACGATGCCGGCGCCCACCGCGTTGCCGGCGATCGAGGTGCCGGCGCCGCGGGACGTGACCGGGATGCCCCGCTCCCGCGCCCAGTCGAGCGCGACCAGCACCTCATCGACATCGCGGGGGAAGGCCACCGCGGCCGGGCGCACCCGGTACAGCGACGCATCGGCCGAGTAGACGGTGCGCGTGAGAGCGTCGTCGCGGGCATCCGCGATGCCGGCGCGGCGCAGATCAGCGGCGAGGCCGTGGGACGTCCCGGTGGTTGCGCCCCGGGACGCGGGAACGACTGTGCTCTCCACGCCTCCTCCTTCCGCATCCGAGCCTACTTTGCGACGAACTGCCTGCCGATCCTCCGCGCTTCGTCCCCGACCAGCCCCCGGATCGGCACTGGCACGCGGAAGCGGCGATGCCTCCGCACCGGGGTGAGGAGGTCGGCGGCACGCTGTTCCCGAGAACGGGCTGATCGACCGAGATCAGGTGATTTCGCGCCCGATCGTCCTGCTCCCGCACCGATGTCCTGATCTCGGGACCGAGACCCGGCACACGACCGGGAGACAGTGAGGGCCGGCCGCGACGAGACGACCGCGACCGGCCCGACCCGGAGGTCTCCGCTCCGGGGCGACTGAGCGATTCTTGTGGAGGCTCAGCGGTTCTCTACCCCGCCGGCTCCGCCCGGTCCCCCGGGTGGGGGTGGGGGGCCGGCCGCGACGCGCCGGCCGCGGCCGCCCGGACCCGGAAGTCTCCGCTCCGGGATGGCTGAGCGATTCTTGTGGAGGCTCAGCCGGTCTTGTTCGCTCGGCGTCAATGACGCTCGTGGATGAGCGACCAGGGGCTGGGGAACACGTCCACCGGCACCTTCACGACGGTGGGCACGCGGGAGGCGATGCCGTCCGCGACCGCACGCTGTACGGCGGCCGCGTCGTCGGCCTGCGTGTAGGCGACGCCGAAGGCCTTCGCCAGCAGCTCGAAGTCGGGGTTGGTGAGGTCCGAGCCGATGAAGCGCCCGCCGTAGCTGTCGCGCTGGATGCGCCACACGTTGCCGAAGCGCTTGTCCTCGAACAGCACGATGACGGTGGGGATGCCGTACCGCTTGGCGGTCGCGAGCTCCTGCAGCGACCAGCCGAAGCCGCCGTCGCCGGTGACCACGACGACCGGACGGTCGCCGGCGCCGACGGTCGCGCCCAGCGCGGTGGGCACCGAGTAGCCGAGCGTGCCCTGGTAGCCGGGCCACACGTAGGAGCGGGGGGCCTGCACCGGGAAGCCGTAGGTGGAGACGTAGCCGATCTGGGTGAGCTCGTTCACGAACACGCCGTCGGCGGGGAGGGCGGCGCGGATCGCGTCGACGAACTCCATCTGCGGCGGCACGGTCTCGCGCACCAGCGCGTCGCTCTCGGCGCGGAGGACGGCCAGCCGGTCGCCCCAGATAGAACGGGGCTGGGCGCGCTCGGCGAGCGCCTCGATGACGGCGGTCGCGTCGGCGTTGATGGTCAGGATCGCCTCGCGCGGCGCGCCCAGGTCGGCGGCGTCCACGTTCACGAGCACGACCTTCGCCTGGCCGGCGTTGACCTGCTGGCCCATCGGGCTGATGAAGCGGCTGCCGATGACGACGAGGAGGTCGGCCTCCTCGCGGACCTTGCGCAGCGCGAAGGCGGGCAGGGCGTGCGGGTCGCGGGCGTCGATCGCGCCGCGGCCGTTCTCGCTCATGATCACCGGGACGTCGAGCGTCTCGGCCAGGCGCGCGAGGGCGCGGAAGGCGCGCTCGCCCTTGACGCCGCCGCCGACGAGGATCGCGGGGCGCTCGGCGTTCTGCAGCAGCGCGGCCAGCTCGTCCACCTGGCCGGCCGGAAGCTCCGGGACCTCGGCACCGAGTGACTCGCCGATCTCCACGTCGATCTCGGCGTGCAGCAGGTCGGGGGCCAGCTCCAGCGCGACCGGGCGGGGACGGCCCGAGCGCAGCTGCCGGTAGGCCTCGTGCACGAGCT
>JBEBWQ010000259.1:0-3507 GCA_040392075.1 Microbacterium sp. | reverse complement strand
GTGATGCCGTCGACGCAGTTCACCCGCAGCGTCCACATCGCCTGGGTCATCCAGGTGATCGACTGGAACACGGAGTGCGCGATCACGGGCTCGAAGGCGTTGAGCTGCAGCTGTCCGCCCTCGACCGCCATGGTCACGGTCATGTCGGCGCCGACCACGGCGAAGGCGACCTGGTTCACCACCTCGGGGATCACCGGGTTGACCTTGCCCGGCATGATGCTGGAGCCGGCCTGCCGGGCGGGAAGGTTGATCTCCCCGAGACCCGCCTGCGGGCCGGAGGAGAGCAGACGGAGGTCGTTGCAGATCTTCGACAGCTTGATGGCGTTGCGCTTGAGCGACGCCGAGAAGGACATGAAGGAGCCGGTGTCGCTCGTCGACTCGACGAGGTCGACGGCGGTGACGACCGGGTACCCGGAGATGTTGCGCAGGTGACGGGCGACCGCCGCGGCGTAGCCCGGGTTCGCCGTGATGCCGGTGCCGATCGCGGTGGCCCCCATGTTCACCTCGTACAGCAGCGCGGCGTTGTCGCGCAGGCGGTCGTAGTCCTCGCCGAGGGTGGTGGCGAAGCCGTGGAACTCCTGGCCGAGGGTCATCGGGACGGCGTCCTGGAGCTGGGTGCGACCCACCTTCAGGATGTCGTGGAACTCGCCCGCCTTCGCCAGGAACGCCTGCCGCAGCTCGTCCAGCTCGGTCAGGAGCGCGGTGTGGTGGAGCAGCAGGCCGATCTTGATGGAGGTCGGGTAGACGTCGTTGGTGGACTGGCTGCGGTTGGTGTGGTCGATCGGCGAGAGGTACTCGTAGTCGCCCTTCTCGCGCCCGGCCATCTCCAGTGCAATGTTGGTGATGATCTCGTTCGCCATCATGTTGGTCGACGTGCCGGCGCCGCCCTGGATCATCCCGAGGATGAACTGGTCGTGGAACTCGCCGTCGATCACCCGCTGCGCGGCGCCGTCGATGAGGTCCGCGTGCTCCGCGTCCAGGACGCCGATCTCGCGGTTGGCCCGCGCCGCCGCCTGCTTGACGATGGCGAGCGCGCGGACGAGATCCGGATAGGCGGAGATCGATCGCGTCGCGATCGGGAAGTTCTCCACCGCCCGCGCCGTATGGATGCCCCAGTAGGCATCAGCGGGGATCTGCATACTGCCGAGGGAATCGGTCTCGGTGCGGGTCGCCGCTGCGGTCGAGGGGTCGGGGACGGTAGTGGTCATGTCACATCCTTGTGGGGGCACGGTTTCGGGGTACGCTGCTCGACCCGGAGACGGTGTCTTCGGGGGAGTTCACGGGGGATGCGACCATCCTAGGACGGAGCATGGCAAAACCGGTGCGGTTCAGCGAGCGGGTTTGCGGGAGAACCGCTCGAGACGCTCCTGCGGGCTGAGATCCGCCATCGCCGCCGTCCACTCCGGCGTGAAGAACTCGCCCGTCGGCGCATCGACGACGGGCACCACGCTGTGCACGATCGTGCCGGGATAGACGTGCACGAGCTGGAAGGCCTGCGCGGCGTCCATCCCGTTGACACGGTCCGCGGGACGGTCGAGCGCCATCGTGTAGCAGGTGGAGGAGGCGACGCTCACCGGCACCCCGGCGAACATCCCGAAGGCGGAATGGTGCAGGTGGCCGGCGAGGATGCCGCGCACGTCCGTGTCCGCGATCACCGCCGCCAGGAGATCCTGGTGCTGCAGCTCGAGGATGTCGAAGAAGGGGATGTGGCTCGGCAGCGGCGGATGGTGCATCGCGAGCACCGTGCCCTGGGGCGCCGGGGTGCGCAGCACGTCGGCGAGCCAGTCGAGCTGCCCGCGATCCAGGTCGCCGTGGTGCCAGCCGGGTACCGAGGTGTCCAGCGCGATCAGCCGGAGCCCGCTCAGGTCCCAGACGCCGGTCACCGGTTCCTCGGTGGGCGCGCCGTCGAGGAGGTGGGCGTGGAGTGCGGGGCGCTCGTCGTGGTTCCCCGCCACCCACACGACCGGGGCGCCGAGCCGCTCGGCCACCGGTTCCACCGCGGCGCGGAGACGACGGTAGGACTCGGGCTCCCCGAGATCCGTCAGATCGCCGGTCACCACGAGCGCATCGGGGTGCGGGTGCACCGCCTCGATCGCGGCGAGCGTGCGATGGAACCCCTCTTCGCTGTCGTACCGGCCGCCGAGGAGTCCTTCGGCGAGGAAGTGGGGATCGCTGAGGTGGATGAGCGTGTGCGATGCGGGCTCATGGGCGCCGAGCGAGAGCGTCATGCGCTCAGCCTACGTCGGCGTGTTCCCGCCACGGTTCGGATGGTCTCCGGACGGGATGGGAGAATGACCGGCATGCAGGAGAAACCCGCCCGCCCGGGCGCCGACGACGACGCCCCGACGACGGAGGGACCCCGGCCCGGCCTCTTCCGCACCTGGGGCGCGATCCTCCGCGAGGGGCTGCGGATGGTGCGGAGGGGCGGTCTCCCGCTCCTCTCCCTGGTGGTGTCCTTCGCCCTCCTCCTGCTCCTGGTGGTCTCGCCCGTGATCGGGTGGCTGTTCCGCGAGGCCCTGCGCGCCAACGGGATGCTCGCGCTCGACTTCGGCTCGTTCTCCCTGGGGGCGGGGATCCCGCTGACCCTGGGCCTGCTGCTGGTGATCGTGCTGATCGCCTTCCTCCTGCTCGCGATGAAGTTCGGGCTCATCGTGCTCGCCCTCCGGCGTGCGCAGCAGGGTCGGCCGCTGTTCACCCGGGAGCTGGCCGGCGATCTCCGCAGGCTCCTGCGCAAGGCGCTGCGCCCCTCGGCTCTGCCCCTGCTCGCCTACCTGTTCCTGCTGCTGCCCCTGACCGGCTTCGGCTTCGCCAGCGTCCTCACCCGCGGCATCGCGATCCCGTCCTTCATCTCCGGGGAGCTGATGAAGCAACCGCTGACCGCGGCGATCTGGACGATCCTCGGCATCGTGCTCCTCGTCCTCGCCGTGCGCTTCGCGCTCACCCTGCCCGTCTTCGCCCTCACCCCGGCGACCGGCGGCCGGGCGCTGCGCCTCAGCTGGCGGCTGACCCGGGGACGCACGATGCTCTCCCTCGCCGGCGCCGTGGCGACCGTGCTCGTCGGCGCCGCGATCGCCAGCGCCCTGCTCCTCGTGATCGCCGTGGTCCCCACGGCTCTCGCGGACGCCGTCGCGCCGGACGCCGCTCCCGTCGTGGCCGCCTACGGCCTGGCGGTCGCGACCGTCCTGGGGAGCGTTCTCACCGCGCTCGTCACCACGACCGTCGCCGCCGTCCTCGTGGCGCTGCTCGCCCGCAGCGCCGACCGCCTTCCTGCGGGCCTCAGCCTGCTGCCGCTCGCCGAAACCGGGGACCCGGCCGCGGCACGACGCACCTCCCGGGCCGTCTCGGCGATCGTGGGCGCCGTCGCCGTCGCAGCCGCCCTGGTGATCGGCACCACCGGCATCGGGGCGATGGACCGCCTCGCCGCGCACCCCGACACGCTGGTGCTGGGGCACCGCGGCTTCTCCGCGGGCGGCGTGGAGAACACGATCAGCGGCCTGGAGGCGGCGG
>JBEBWQ010000258.1:0-3532 GCA_040392075.1 Microbacterium sp. | reverse complement strand
CTGCTCGCCTACGAGGCGACCCGGCACGTGCGGGTGGAGCCGGTGGAGATCACCACGCCGGTGACGACCACGACCGGGGTGCGGATCGGCGAGCCCCGTCCGCTCGTGGTGCCGATCCTGCGTGCGGGCCTCGGCATGCTGGAGGGGCTGACCAAGCTCATCCCCACCGCCGAGGTCGGCTTCCTGGGGATGGTGCGCGACGAGGAGACGCTGCTGCCGACCACCTACGCCGAGCGGCTTCCGGACGATCTCAGCGATCGGCAGTGCTTCATCATCGACCCGATGCTCGCCACCGGCGGCTCGCTCGCCGTCGCGATCGAGTTCCTCTTCGCCCGCGGCGCGCAGAACGTCACGGCGATCTGCCTGCTCGGCACACCCGAGGGCGTCGCCGCGGTCGAGAAGGTCGCCGACGGCAAGGACGTGCTCATCGTGCTCGGCGCCCTGGACGAGGGCCTGAACGAGCACGGCTACATCGTCCCGGGCCTGGGCGATGCCGGCGACCGCCTGTACGGGACGGTCTAGCTCTCATCCGACCCCGGTGAGCCGTGCGAAGGCGGAGAGCCGTGCGACGCCCTCGGGCGTGTACGGCAGGTCGTCGAGCAGCCCGGGCGAGTAGAGCAGGTACGCCGCCCATTTCGCCCGGGAGATGGCGACGTTCAGCCTGTTCTGCAGGAGCAGGAACTCCGGCCCGCGGGGGGCGTCCCGTCCGCTGGAGGCGGCGAGCGAGGTGATCGAGATCACCGCCTCCTTGCCCTGGAAGTTGTCGACCGTCCCGACCGGCACCTCTGCGAAGCCCGCCGCGGCGAGCGCCTCCTCCACGCACTGCCGCTGCGCGTTGTAGGGGGTGACGACGATCACATCGCTCGGCTCGAGCGGACGGGGCGCCGCGTCGCCGTCCCGGTACCGTCGTCCGATCGCCTCACGGACGATGCGCACCACCTCGAGAGCCTCCTCCGGCGATGCCGTGGCGTTGCCGCGGTGCCGCAGCGGCAGGGGGTGGAGCCCCGGCTCGATCCCGTCGACATGTCTCTGCGCCGCGGCCGGCGCCGAGGCCAGCCGGCCCGCGTAGGAGAGCTGCGACACGGGGGCGGCCACCGCGGGGTGCATCCGCCAGGACCGTGCGAGGAACACGCCGTGATCAGCCGGGAGCACGTCATGGCCCGTCATCACCCAGCCGAGGGCGGAGGTGTTCACCGGTTCGGGATGCGCCCCCTGGCTCACCTCGGGCAGCTGCTGCGGGTCGCCGAGGAGGAGGAGTCGCTGGGCGCCGGCCGCGACGGCGATGGTCGCCGCGAGCGAGAACTGCCCGGCCTCGTCGATCACCAGCAGGTCGAGCTCGCCCCGTGCGACCCGGTCGGGATTCGCGAAGTCCCACGCCGTCCCGCCGACGACGACGCCGCTCCCCCGGTGCTCGGCGAGGAAGGAGGCCATGCCCGTCTTGCGGATGACGGTGAACGCGTGCTCGCGGTCGGGATCCTTCGGGGCCTTGGCCACGCGGTGCGGCGGCACGCCGTCGTCGATCACCCGTTCCAGCAGGTTCTCCACGATGGCGTGCGACTGCGCGACCACGCCCACGCGGAACCCGTGCTCCCGCACCAGCCGGGAGATCACCCGGGACCCGGTGAAGGTCTTCCCGGTGCCCGGTGGCCCCTGCACGGCGAGGTAGCTGTGCTCCAGGTCGAGCACGCCCCGGACGATCCGGTCGATCGCGTCCCCGCCCGCCGCCTCTTCCGCCCAGGGGCGCGAGCCGGAGACGGTGCGCGGGGGGATCCGGCGCAGGATGTCGGTGGCCGCTTCGGGCGCGTACTCCGGATCGGTGCGGATCATCCGGTCGGCCCACTCGTCGATCGCCACCTGCTGCGCCTGCACCCGCGGCGGCGCGGGCGGGGTGAGCGCGAGCGGCAGCGCGTCCCAGGTCTGCCCGCGCACTGACCGCTCCTTCACGACGTATCCGTCGGGCAGCACCTCCACGATCTCGACCGGGAGAGGGACATGGATCGCCCGCGACGGGGGCGGCGTGTCGAAGGGGGCGGGCACCGGGTAGAGGGCGAAGGGCTGCGCGCCGACGCCGAGGGTGGTGCCGGGGGCGATCTCGCCCCGGAGGACGATCCGGCGGGAGAGGCTGCGCGCCCGTTCCTCCATCGCCCAGTCCTGCACGACCCGGGAGCGGTCGGGGTCGGTCCGCACGACGTTGCGCGTCTGGTCCCACAGACCGGCCGGCTCACGCAGGCGCTGGTAGTGGGCGACCCAGAACCCTTTAGCCTCGCGCGGGTAGTAGTCCACCGCGGCGGCCGCCACGCGCCAGGCCTCCGCGTCCCGGTCTTCCTCCTCGGCCCGATCGGCCGCCGCGAGGAGGGCGACGGAGCGGTGCGAGGGCTCGTACTGCCCCTCGTCCGGCACATCGGGGAGCGCCGGCACCACGCCGTGGGCGAGGGCGAGCCGGACGAGCCAGTTGCGCAGCCGCCGCGTCGAGACGCAGTCGTACCGGTTGTAGTCGGCGAGGTCCGCGAGGATCTGCTGCGCGGCCTCCTCCTCCCCCGCCTGCCGCAGCTCGCGGGCGGAGGTGTAGTGGGTGATGGAGTCGTCGCCGCGCTGCACGTCGCTCGTGCGCACCTCGGCCCCCATGTACAGGGGCTCGAGCTTCTTGATGGAGTACGACCGCGTGCCCACGCGCACGGTCCGCAGCACGACCGGGTAGAGGTCGACGAACACCCCCTCCCGCAGCAGACGGTCCACGTCCCGCTCGCGCACGCCGTGCCGCGCCGCCATCGCCACAAGGTGCGCGGGCTCGTAGGGTGCGTAGTGGTAGATGTGCATGCCCGGATGAGCGGCCCGCCGGGCGTGCACGAAGTCGAGGAACTCCTCCAGCGCCCGCCGTTCCTCCGTCAGGTCGTGCGCCCAGAGCGCCGAGTACTGCTCAGCGTCGTCGACCCAGCCGAAGAGGTAGTCCAGGCCCCATGTCGTGGGGTGGCCCGGACGCTCCTCGGCGTGGAGCGGGTCGCCCTCGAAGTCGAAGTAGATGTCGCCCGGGTCGGGTTTGGGGAGCGTGTGGATGCTCTCCGGTGCGTAGACCTCCACGGCGGGCGGCGACGGGAGGGCGACCGCGTCCGGCGCCCCGGCCCGGCCGTCTCCGCTCACCGCCGAACCCGCGTCGGTCGATCGCTGCAGCCGCGCCTGCGCACGCAGCGCGGTGAAGGTCTCGGCGTTCATGCCGGTGGGCGCCTGCTCGGCATCGGCCAGCGCGTCCATCGTCTCGATGCCCGCGGCGCGCAGCCGATCGCGCTGCGCGGGCCGCATGCGGGCGACCAGCAGCAGGTCGCGGCAGGCGACCGCCTGCTCCTCGCAGGTGGCGCAGCGGCCGCAGGCGCGCACCCCCAGATCGCCCCGCTCGTCGCCCCAGGCGAGCGCCTCCCCCGCCGCGCCGTCGGCGATCCGGCGGTGGGCGGCGAGCGCGCGCAACCCCGCCCCGCGGCCCCCGACGAGCGGCCGGCTGTCGGCCCCCCGGGGCGCGCAGCGGCTGCCCTCGCCCAGG
>JBEBWQ010000257.1:0-3539 GCA_040392075.1 Microbacterium sp. | reverse complement strand
GGGAGGCGGCGCTTGTGCTCGGTCCCGAGGTATCGGGCCTCGATCCGGCCGGCGACATCGGGGGCGACCGACCTTCCTTCGAGATAGTCGTCGATCTGCTCGTAGGTGATGCCGAGCTCGTCCTCGTCGGTCCGGCCCGGCTGACCGTCGAGCAGGTCCGCGGTGGGGATCTTCGCGATGAGCCGGTCGGAAGCGCCCAGCTCACGGAGCAGAGCCCGTCCCTGGCGCTTGTTGAGGCCCGCCAGCGGGGTGATGTCGGCGGCGCCGTCGCCGAACTTCGTGAAGAAGCCGGTCACGGCCTCGGCGGCGTGATCGGTGCCGATCACGAGCAGTCCGCGGTGCCCGCCGAGCGCGTACTGCATCACCATGCGGATCCGGGCCTTGACGTTCCCCCGGTTGAAGTCGCTGAGACTCTCGCCCACTGCCGCGACGAGGTCCTGCTCGACCCCGTCGACCCCGCGCGCGATATCGATCGTCTTCGCCTCGTCCGGGGCGATGAAGGCGATCGCCGCGTCCGCATCGAGGGCGTCGTGCTGCACACGGTAGGGCAGCCGCACGGCGAGGAACGCGGCCTCGTCTCCCTCGGCCCGCACCCGCTCGACGGCGAGCTGAGCCAGGCGGCCGGCGAGCGTGGAGTCCTGTCCGCCGGAGATGCCGAGCACATACCCTTTCGCGCCGGTGGTGCGCAGATAGTCGGCGAGGAACGCGACCCGCCGCTCCACCTCAGCAGCGGGATCGATCTCGGAGTGCACGCCGAGGGCGGCGATGATCTCCTGCTGAAGGCTCATGGCTTCTCCTGTCTCCGGGGGCGGATGGCCGCCCGGGTCTTCGGCGTCCCGGGGCGGGTTGCGCGATCTGGACCTCTGGACGGCTCCCGGGCCCCGGGCATCCGGAGGACCGTGCGAGGGCCGGAGGATTTCCGCAGAATCCTCCGGACATCGTCGCTCTCTCCGGCTGTCGAAGGCGAAGCCGTCCGTCAGGCTCGTTTCCAGTATCCCCTCTTCCCGTTTCGGGCACATGACGAACAGGGGTGAGCACTCTCGCGAACGTGCGGTCAGAGGCGAGCATCGATCACACTCGGGCCGGCGGCGGTGGAGCGCACCGTGAGCTGGGCGGGGATCTGCTCCTGCATCGCCTCCACATGGCTGATCACGCCGACGGTGCGGCCTCCCTGTCGCAGCTCGTCGAGAGTGCGCATCGCGACCTCGAGGGTGTCGCTGTCGAGCGAGCCGAAGCCCTCGTCGATGAACAGGGTGTCGAGCCGGATCCCGCCGGCGCGCGCGGTGACGACCTCCGCCATCCCGAGCGCGAGAGCCAGCGAGGCGAGGAAGGTCTCCCCGCCCGACAGCGACTGCGGAGGGCGGCTCTGTCCGGTGAAGGCATCGAACACGACGATGCCGAGCCCGGATGCCGCGTTGCGGGCGGCGCGCGAGTCGCTGTGCCGGAGCTCGTATCGGCCGGCGGACATCTCCTGCAGGCGCAGATTGGCGGCAGCGACGATCTCCTCCAGCTCGGCGGCGAGCACGAAGGTCTCCAGGCTCATCCGGTGTGTGTTCGGCCCGCGTCCGCCGATCGCGTCGGCGAGGCCCTCCAGCACCGCGTGCGCCGCCGCGCGCTCCGCCATCGTTCCCTGCGCGGCGCTCACCTGCCCGCACAGGTCGTCCAGTTGCGAGCGAGCGGCAGAGACACGTGCCGCCCGGGCCACGGCCTGCTGCCACCGGCTCTGCGCCTCCGTTGCGGCTCGGACGAGGGGGTCCGGATCCACCCGCTCCTCGGGGAGGTCCTCCGCCTCGCGACGGGCGAGGGCTTCCTCCTCCTTCAGCAGGGCCGCGGTGTGTGCTGCGGCCCGCTCTTCGATCGCATCCTGCTCTCGTGGGTCGAGAAGCGCCGCCTCCGCCTCCGCGGTGTCGGCGAAGGGCGAGGCGTCGAGTGCCGTCCGCAGCTCCTCCTGCGCGGTCCGGGCCGCCGCCGCCCTCTGGACGTGTTCGACGATCGCGGCGGCGAGGGCCTGGGCACGGTCGATACGGACGGCCGCGGCGTCGAGCCGGGCGGCAACCGTGGGGAACCCCTCGCGTGCTGCGGAGATCCGGCTCTCGGCGTCGCGGATCTGCTCGCGGATCAGGGCGAGAGCCGTCCGCGCGGCCGCGAGCCGGGCGGTGACCTCCGTGTGCTCGCGATCGAGGTCGTCACGACGCGCGATCAGCTCCTCCTGTTCGGCGCGGAGCGCCGTCGCCCGGACGCCGGCCTTCTCCGCGGCGTCGCTCTCGGCGCGGAGAGTCTCCGCCTCGATCAGGGCCGCCTCCGTCGTACGCCCGTCGGCGCGCGCCTCGGCCGCCACCCGTCGTGCCCCGATCTCGCGCAACCGCTCGGCGGTGCGCTTCTGCGCCTCCTCCGCAGCCGCACGGGCATCCTCCGCAAGGGCGATGTCCTCCGCGGTGACCGGGTCGGCGTGCGCCGCGGGGTGGGGATGCTCGGTGGCACCGCAGACGACGCAGGGCGCGCCGTCGGCCAGCGCCTGGGCGAGCTCACCGGCCATGCCCTCGAGGCGACGCCGCCGGAGGGCATCGACCGCGCCGCGGGCGGCGGTGAGCGCTTCGCTCGCCTCCAGGTCGAGGCGCTCGGCGGCCTCCTCCTCCGCGCGGAGGAGCTCCGCCTCCCTCGCGGCGGCATGGCGCGCGTCGGCCGCCCGGCGCCGCTCGGCGATGTCCTCCGCACGGTCGGCCTCCCGGCGTGAGGAGGCGTGCCGTTCGCTGAGATCGGTGATCCGGGCCGGAAGGTCGTCCCGCTCACGGACGATCTCGGTCAGCCGTTCCTCGGCGGCATGCACCGCGGATTCCGCACCGGCACGTTCGCTCTCCCGCTCGGCGGCGCTCCGCTCAAGCCGGAGAGCGTCCTGCCAGCCGCCGACGGCCCGGGTGAGCACCGTCGCCTCGGTCCGCAGCGCGAGGGCCTCCGTGCCCTCTTCGTCCTCCCTGCCCGTTTCGGCGCTCGTGCCTTCTTCGTCCTCCGGCGCCGGCTCGTCCTTCGGGTCCGGGAGGCCCCTCGGATCCGGAACCTCCTGGTCGGGCGCCTTCGAGGACCGATCCGCCTCCCGCGTCCCTTCCCCGATCGCCGGAGCCGTCGCCCAGGCATCCCGGGCGGCCCTCTCCGCCTCCGCGGCGATGCCCCGTGCGGCATCGGCGGTCCGCGCGCCCGCGATCGACGACCGCAGCGTCTCCGCGACCCGCGCGCGGCGCAGCCGCTCACGCTCCCCCTCGATCGCTGGACTCTCATCGCGCAACGCTGCGAGTGCGGTGCGTGCGCGGTCGCGATCGACCTGCGCCTCGCGGACCGTCATCGCGACGGCGAGGGCGCCCGCGGCGGCACGATGTCGGGACTCCGTGGCGCTCCGTTCATCGATCGCATCCGACTCCTCGGCCGCCGCCCGGCGCTGCGCCCTCTCGACCAGAGCACGACGCCCGGCAGAGGTCTCATCACCCGGGGACCCCTCGGCGACGCCTCGGGCGGGGCTCTCGCCCTCACCGTCCGCCGAGCTCGGG
>JBEBWQ010000256.1:0-3546 GCA_040392075.1 Microbacterium sp. | reverse complement strand
CGATTCCGCCGGCTGTTCTGGATCATGCTGGTCGTCGCCGTGCCCGTGGTGGCCTGCTCTCCGATGTTCGCGATGCTCCTCGGATACTCCGTGCCCCCGCTCGTGGCCTGGGTCTCCCCGGTTCTGGGCACGCTCATGTACGTGTGGGGCGGTGCGCCCTTCCTGACCGGGGCGGTCGGCGAGATCCGCGCCCGCCGGCCGGGCATGATGCTGCTGATCGCCCTCGCCCTGACCGTGGCCTTCCTCGCCTCGTGGGGAGCCAGCCTGGGGGTTCTGGATCACGAGCTGGACTTCTGGTGGGAGCTGGCGCTCCTCATC
Organism: Microbacterium sp.; assembly: GCA_040392075.1. Lineage (GTDB taxonomy): Bacteria > Actinomycetota > Actinomycetes > Actinomycetales > Microbacteriaceae > Microbacterium. Next base: position 3,228 of record JBEBWQ010000256.1, on the reverse strand, counting down.
GTGATCATGCTCCTCGGCCACTGGGTGGAGATGCGCTCGCTCGCGCAGACGACCTCCGCGCTCGACTTCCTCGCCGCACTGCTGCCCGACGAGGCGGAGCGCATCGAGGGCGACGCGGTCGTCACCGTCCCGCCCGCCGATCTCCGCGCCGGGGACGTGGTCGTGGTGCGGCCCGGGGGACGCGTCCCCGCCGACGGCCGGGTGGTCCAGGGCTCGGCGAGCATGAACGAATCGATGCTCACCGGCGAGTCGCGAGCCGTGCGGCGGAGCGAGGGAGACGCGGTCGTCGCCGGGACCGTGGCCACCGACTCCGGCCTTCGGGTCGAGGTCACCGCGGTCGGCGCCGACACGGCTCTCGCGGGGATCCAGCGCCTGGTGGCGCAGGCGCAGAGCTCGTCCTCCCGGGCGCAGCGGATCGCCGATCGCGCGGCGGGGTGGCTGTTCTGGTTCGCTCTGGCCTCGGCAGCCATCACCGCCATCGTCTGGGCGCTGGCCGGCGCGCCGGACGAGGGCGTCGTCCGCACCATCACGGTGCTGGTGATCGCCTGCCCACACGCGCTGGGGCTGGCGATCCCCCTCGTGGTGTCGATCGCCACTGAACGCGCCGCCCGCGCCGGTGTGCTCATCACCGACCGTCTCGCGCTGGAGACCATGCGCACGGTCGACACGGTCCTGTTCGACAAGACCGGGACGCTCACCGAGGGCGCCCCGGCGGTGACCGCGATCGAACCGGTAGAGGGGTTCTCGGCGGAGGAGGTCCTCGTCCTCGCGGCCGCAGCGGAGTCCGATTCCGAGCATCCCCTCGCGCGGGCCATCGTCCGCGCTGCCGAGGAGCGCGGCCTCTCCCGTCCTTCCGCCGGTGACTTCTCCTCCTCCCCCGCGGTCGGCGTCCGCGCACGGGTCGACGGACGCGTCGTCCAGGTCGGCGGCCCCTTCCTGCTCGAGCAGGAGGACGCCGTGGAGCTGCCGATCGCCGAGGGGTGGCGCGCCGAGGGCGCGATCATCCTGCACGTGCTGGTCGACGGCCGGAGCGTCGGGGCGCTGCGCCTGGCCGACGAGATCCGTCCGGAGTCCCGCGACGCGGTCGCCGCGCTGCACGAACGCGGGATCGGTGTGGTGATGATCACCGGTGACGCCGAGGCCGTCGCGGCCGCCGTCGCCGCGGAGCTCGGCATCGACCGCTTCTTCGCCGGCGTACGGCCTGAGGACAAGTCCGCCCGCGTCGCCGCGCTCCAGCAGGAGGGGCATCGCGTCGCGATGGTCGGCGACGGGGTGAATGACGCCCCGGCGCTCGCCCAGGCCGATGTCGGCATCGCGATCGGAGCCGGCACCGATGTCGCCATCGCGTCGGCCGGAGTGGTGCTCGCCAGTGACGACCCCCGCTCGGTGCTGTCGGTGATCGAGCTGTCCCGGGCCACCTATCGGAAGATGGCGCAGAACCTCTGGTGGGCCGCCGGGTACAACCTCGTCTCCGTGCCGCTCGCGGCCGGGGTCCTCGCGCCGATCGGCTTCGTCCTGCCCATGTCGGTCGGCGCCGTCCTGATGTCGCTGTCGACCATCGTGGTCGCCGTCAACGCCCAGCTCCTGCGCCGCCTCGATCTGCGCCCTGAGCGCTTCGTCCGGTCGCGGTGAGCAGCCCCGCCGTCCCGAGCCGAGGGCCTCGAACCGGCCTCGGTGAGGGCACTCCGGCCCGGGGCTCCGGCGGACAGGGGCGTGCCCTGTCCCTCACTCCCGCGGGGCGGACTCCGGCGACGGACGCACCTCGTCGGCGACGGCGCGCGCGAGCACCTGGCCGCCGCTGGTGAGCAGCGCCCGCTTCCAGGGGACGACGCCCTCGATCTCGACCTGCAGCGAGATGCTCAGCACCGTGCGAATGAGCACGATGAGGCCGAGCACCGCGGTCTCCTCCAGCGAGGGCGTGGAGGAGATCGTGCGGATCAGGTCCGCGGCGACGAGGACCTCCAGGCCGAGGAGGAGGGAGGAGCCGATCAGCGTGCGCAGCAGCACGTAGGCCGCCTTGCCGCCGCGTCCCTGGACCAGCGCGCGGAGCGTGAGCACCGCGGCGAGCACGAAGCCGACGATCATCACCACGACGCCCAGCACCTCGAACCACCGCACGATGATCAGGAACACCGACTCGTCCACCATGAGCAGAGCGTACCGCCCGGGCGGGACCGCGCCGGTCGGCGGCGCACCGGACGGGACGGGAAGGTCCGGCGCGACGAGAGACGGACCGGTGCCGGGAGGACCTCGCGAGCGAGTGGCACCGCGCCGGGGTCAGCGGCCGGCGGCGATGGCCGTCGCGATGTTCTCGTTCCACACGTCGACGCCGAGCTTGGCCACCAGGACCACCACGATCACCAGGAACACGACGCGGATGAAGGCGCTGCCGCGGGCGATCGCCATGCGCGATCCGATGTAGCCCCCGGCCATGTTCATGATCGCGAGGAGGGCTCCGAGGACCCACAGCACCGCCCCCTGCGGCACGAACAGCAGGAGCGCGCCGAGGTTCGTCGCGAAGTTCACGATCTTCGCCTTGGCGCTGGCCTGCAGGAAGTCGTAGCCGAGGATCGACACGAGGCTGATCACGAGGAAGGTGCCGGTGCCGGGGCCGATCAGGCCGTCGTAGAACCCGATCGACACCCCGGTCGCGAGCGCGACGGCCACGTGATGCCGGCCATGGTACCGCAGCTCCGTCTGGCGTCCCATCCGGGGGCGCAGCGCCGTGAAGATCGCGACGCCCAGAAGCGCGACGAGGATGATGGGCTTCAGCAGCGCGGCCGGGAGGACCGTGGCCACCGCTGCCCCGCCGAAGGAGGCCGCCAGGGCGACCGCGGCCATGGGCAGGGCGGTCCGCAGATCCGGTCTCACGCGGCGATAGTAGGTCGTCGCCGAGGTGGCCGTGCCGAAGATCGACCCGAGCTTGTTCGTCGCGAGAGCCTGCAGCGGCGTGATCCCCGGGATGAGCAGCAGCGCCGGCAGCTGGATGGCCCCGCCCCCGCCCACGACCGCATCGAGCCACCCCGCGGCAAACCCGGCGAGCAGCACGAGCAGGAGCATCCCCCACGTCAGCTGTTCCAGTCCGGCGACCGTACCGATGTCCATCGCGTCATGCCCTCCGGAGCGGGAAGGAGAAGAGCAGAGGCCCCACCCGAAGGTGGGGCCTCTGTCACGGGCTCCCCGGCTTGGACTCGAACCAAGAACCTGCCGGTTAACAGCCGGCTGCTC
>JBEBWQ010000255.1:0-3551 GCA_040392075.1 Microbacterium sp. | reverse complement strand
TCGAGGGTGTCGACCTTGATGCCGATCTCGGTGACCTTCGTCTCGAGTCCTTCGACCCGCTTGTCCAAGGTCGTGACCATCCCGGTGAGCAGGCCGACATGCTCCTTCACGTACGCGCTGTCGCGCTCGATGGTATCGAGCTTCCGGTTGACCAGGCCGATCTCCAGCGTCATGCGTGCACCGAGCGCCGTCTGGCTCGTCTCGAGCACGTCGAAGCGCCGGTTGGTCTCGTCGCGGTTCTCCCGCATCTCCTTCTCCAGTGCCGCCAGCGCTCGGTCGGTCTGGCTCTGCGCGGAACCGAGCAGCGAGAGTCGCGGGTCAGCCGGGGGCAGGGGTGAGGCGAGAGCCATGGGGCGATCCTTTCGGGCGTGGGGTGGAGTGATGTCGTTCACGCTAACAAGGAGGTCGTCGGCGCGCCAAGGGGCTTTCGCGGCCTGTGGATAACCAGTGAGATCCGGTGCAATGCGTCGATACCGGATCATCCGCTGCCGGATCTGCGGGGCCGAGACGGCCGTGGCCGACGCGATGCCCCCCGCACCCCGGAGCCCCTTGGCAGAGGCATCGCTGGTCGAACGGATGCCCCGGCATGCGGTAAGCTCATTGATCGCGCCCTCGTAGCTCAGTGGTAGAGCACTTCACTCGTAATGAAGGGGTCATCAGTTCAATCCTGATCGAGGGCTCTCTTTCTCTCCCGCTGTCGGCTGCGATCGGACTGTCGCCGGCGATCCGCGCCGGGGCACCGGCAGGGCGGCGCGTCAGACCACGCCGTGGGCATGCGCCCAGACCACCAGCTGGATGCGATCGCGCGCGGCGAGCTTCTGCAGCAGGTTCGAGACGTGCGTCTTCACCGTCGCCTCGCCGAGATAGAGCCGCGCGGCGATCTCACCGTTGGAGAGACCCGCCGCCACGAGCGGCAGCACCTCGCGCTCGCGCTGGGTCAGCCCCGCGGCGTCCATGGCCACAGCGGCGCTCGGAGATGTCCCGTCCTCGGGGAGGCGCCCGCCGCCGTCGCTGCGGCGAGCGCCGTCGAGGCCGTCGTCGCCGTCATCGCCGCCGTCCGTGCGGGTGGGCCCCTCGGCTCCGCCTGCACCCGCGTGATCCTCAGCGGGATCGTCCTCCCGCGGGGTGTCCCGGTCATCGCCTGGCAGGGTCGCGATCCGGGCGATGACCGCCTGCGTGACGTCCGGTCCGAGCAGCGCCTGCCCCGCGGCGAGGGCGCGCACCGCCTCGATGAGCTGCTCCGCCCGGGAGGTCTTCAGGAGGAATCCGCGGACGCCCGCGGACAGGGCGTCGAACAGGTAGGCGTCGTGACCGAAGGTGGTCAGGATGAGGATCGCCGGGCGGTGCTCCGGGGGGCTTCCGGAGGCCGGGGCGGCGAGGATCCGGCGGGAGGCCTCGATCCCGTTCATCGTCGGCATCTCGACGTCCATGCAGATCACGTCCGGGCGGAGCCCGGCGGCGAGGCGCACTCCCTCCTCACCGTCGGCGGCCTCTCCCACGACCTCGATCCCGGGCTCGCTGTCGAGGATGATGCGGAAGCCCGAGCGCACCAGCTCCTGGTCGTCGACCAGCAGCACCCGGATCACGCGCCCACCCCGGACGCGGCGTCGCGGATCCCGGAAGCGCGGACTGCGGAGGCCGGTGCCCCCGGCGCCTGCGTCGCGGTGACACCCGCCCCGTCCGCCGCAGCGGGACGAAGCTTCGACATCCCGCCCGTCGGCACCGTCGCCCGCACCAGGAAGCCGCCCTGCTCCCGCCGTTCGGCCAGGAGGGCACCGCCGACCGCCCCGATCCGCTCGCGCATGCCCCGCAGGCCGAAACGGGAGCTCTGCCCGGAGGGGCCGGAGCGGAGCGTCTGGCGCACCCCGTCGTCGGCGACCTCGACCTCGACCGCGTCGGCGGAGAAGCGCAGCCGCACCACGGCCTCGGCCCCGCGCCCCGCGTGCTTGCGGACGTTCGTGAGCGCCTCCTGGACCACGCGATAGAGGGCGACGTCGACGAGCATCGGGACCGGCCGCGGATCGCCGACGACGATGAGAGTGGTCGGCACGCCCGCGCTCTGCGACTCGGCGACGAGGGCCGAGAGATGCGCGATCCCCACCGTGGAGGAGCCGTCCTCCGCGGAGGGCGCGCGCAGGGTGTGCACGAGGCGCTGGAGCTCGGTCACCGCGGCGTGCGCGCTGCGCTCCACGACCTCCAGCGCGGCGCCGGCGCGGGCCGGATCCTGGCTCAGCGAGCGGCGGGCGGCGGCGGCCTGGATGCCCATCACCGAGACGTGATGGGCGACGACGTCGTGCAGCTCGCGCGCGATCGCGATGCGCTCCAGCGCCACCGCCTGAGCGGCGCTGGTCTGACGCTCCTGTTCCAGCACCCGGCCCTGGGCCTCCAGGAGCGCCTGCGTGCGGGCACTGCGCCAGGAGCGCTCGCCGAAGAAGAAAGCGCCGCCGAAGTACAGCAGGTTGGTGACGATCTGTATCACGGCGAAGGTCGCGTACGCCGAGAAGAGACCGGCGCGGGAGAGGCCCGGGAAGGCGTCCGCGGCGGAGGAGGAGACGATGAGGCTCACCACGAGCCAGGTGATCATGGCCCCGCCGATCCCGACCCGGGACCACAGGGCGAGCGTCCGGCGGGACTCCCAGGCGCCGACCGTGTACAGCGCCACGAAGAGCGTGATGTTCACGATCAGGATCTCCGGGACGCCGTACTCGCCGCAGACGTAGAACCCGAGGGAGACGAGGATCGCCACCGGCACGGGAAAGCGACGGCGGAGGGCGAGCGGCAGGGTGGAGAGCCCGATGCCGAGGGCCCAGAGCCAGGGCGCGGCCGTCTGGGTGAAGATGCCGCTGCGCGCATAGAGCAGCGAGGTGAGGGTGGCGGCGAACGCGAGCAGCACCGCCAGGCCGATGTCGGCGCGCAGCCCCGCCCGGTTCGGCTGGGGCCTCACCCACGTGGCACCGTCCATCCCTGTCATGTCCTCCAGCGTACGGGGGCGTTCCGTCGCCCGGCCTCCCCCTCGGGGTGGAGAAGCGCCGTACGGGGACGCGGCAGCGCGACCGGTTTCCGCCCGCCGGGGGAGGTGGCCGCAGACGTCCCCGCTCTAGCGTGGAGGACGAGGAAAGGAGCGAGATGATCGACATCGAGAACGTCTCCCGCAGCTTCGGCGATCGCCGGGTGCTCGACGAGGTGAGCTTCCGCGTCGAGAGCGGACGCATGACCGGCTTCGTCGGTGGCAACGGCGCGGGGAAGACCACGACCATGCGCATCATCCTGGGGGTGCTCGCGCCGGAGGGGGGAGCGGTGTCGTTCCAGGGTGCGCCGCTCACGGCCGCCGAGCGCGCCCGCTTCGGCTACATGCCGGAGGAGCGTGGGCTGTACCCCAAGATGAAGGTGCTCGAGCAGCTGGTGTACCTGGGCCGGCTGCACGGCATGAGCACCGCCTCCGCGAAGAGCTCCGCGGAGGGCCTGATCGAGCGTCTCGGCCTCACGGAGCGCGCGAACGACCCGCTGGAGAGCCTCTCGCTCGGCAACCAGCAGCGGGCGCAGATCGCCGC
>JBEBWQ010000254.1:0-3560 GCA_040392075.1 Microbacterium sp. | reverse complement strand
CTTCGTGAGCTCGGCGACCGATGCATCCTTCTGCGCCATGGTCACTCCTTGATGAGTACGAGGCGCCCCACGGTGGTGAGGCACCGGCCTCGACCGCCCACGGCAAAGAAAAAAGCTCCGGCGCAAGCGCACGGAGCAGGAATCCAGGATTCGTTCGTGTCACCTGCGCGGGCCCCTGCTGAGCAGTGCTTCGATCGTGATGCATGCAACACGATGACCGGCGGTCTTTGGCTTCGTACAGGGTAACCCACCCGAGTCCGCTTCCCCAAATCCCGACCGAATCGCGGAGATGCTCCGGAGGGGACTGCACCCGCCTCATCTCGTCATGTCCGGCAGGCGGGCCATGGTTCCCTCGTCGCCCGCACCGGGCCCCGTCGACGGCGTCGTGCCATGAGGTCGCGAAGAAGCCCGCGCGCATGCCCGGAGCGAGCAGAGGGACGCGCGCTTCCGACACACAGGAAGCGGGCCCGGTGCGCCCGGCGTGTGGCGAGCGGTGCGTCGGCGAGCGCGGGTAGCCTCGAAGGGTGCTTCCCGACTCCCTCTCCGCGCGCATCGTCGCGGACTCGCGTGATCGGGTGGAGTGGCTGCGGGCACGCTCCCGGGGGATCACCGCGACCGACGTCGCCCAGCTGACGAGCGAGACCTCGATCACTCGCGCCGCCGACGCGAAGCTCGGCGGCAGCCGTTTCGGAGGCAACGCGTACACCGACCACGGGCGGCGGCGCGAGCCGGAGATCGCCGCCTGGGCGGCGGCGACGCACGGCATCACGGCCTCCTCCGCGCTGTTCCGCGCCGAGGAGGAGCACCGTCACCTCGCCACGCCCGACGGCATCCGCGTCGACGCCGAGGGGCGCATCCTCCTGGCCGAGATCAAGACCACGAACAAGGCCTGGCGCACGATCCCCCGCACGTATCTCCGCCAGGTGTGGTGGCAGCAGCATGTGCTCGGCGCCGAGCGGACCCTGTTCGTCTGGGAGGAGCACGTCGACTTCCGTCCCGTGCACGACGAGCCCCGGGCCGTGTGGATCGAGCGCGACGACCGGGAGATCGGCCGCCTGGTGGAACTGGCCACCCGGCTCATCGACGAGCTCTACCACCGCACCACCGGACAGCGTCCGCCGAGCCCGGCCGTCGAGGACCCGTCCGCCCGCCGCGAGGCCCTGCGCGAACGCGACATGTTCCGCGCCCTCGCCCTGATGGACTGACACCCGCCTCGGTCGCTGCACCTCGATCGGCGGATCCCGCCGATCGATCGACGGTCTTTCCTGCGCCCTCCGCGGATTAGTTGACATACATCAACGAAAGGCGTACAGTGAACCGTCTTCTCGTTGACATCGATCAACCATCTCCTCTTCGCAGAATCGCAGGATCTCGATGACCTCTTCCTCCCCCGCCGAGACGGCGCGCTCGCACCGCACCGTGCTCCAGGCCCTCTCCGGCCTGCTCCTGGGCATGTTCGTCTCGATGCTCGCCTCCACGGTGGTCTCCACGTCGCTCCCGGTGATCGTGCACGATCTGAACGGCGATCAGACCGTCTTCACCTGGGTGGTCACCGCCACGCTGCTGACGACAGCGATCTCCACCCCGATCTGGGGCAAGCTCGCCGACCTCGGCAACCGCAAGCTGCTCTTCCAGATCGCCATCGTCATCTTCGTGCTCGCCACGGCCGCGGCTGGCTTCTCCCAGAACCCGGAGACGCTGATCGCCTTCCGCGCCGTGCAGGGCCTCGGCGCCGGCGGCCTCGCCGCCCTCAGCCAGGTGCTGATGGCCGACATCCTCAGCCCCCGCGAGCGCGGCAAGTACATGGGCCTGTTCGGCGCGGTCATGGCCGTCGCCACCGTCGGCGGCCCGCTGCTCGGCGGCGTCATCACCGACGCATGGGGCTGGCGCTGGAACTTCTACATCGCGATCCCCTTCGCCGTCGCCGCGCTCATCATCGTGCAGCGCACGCTGCACACCCCGCGCCTCTCCCACGACCGGGTGCGGATCGACTACCTGGGCATCGTGCTGCTGTCCGCCTCGGTCTCCTCTCTCCTGATCTGGGTGAGCCTGGCCGGCAGCTCCTTCGAGTGGTGGAGCCTCACCACCGTGCTGATGGTGGGTGGCGCTCTCGTCGGCGCGATCCTCTTCGTCATCGTCGAGCTGCGCTCGAGCGAGCCCCTCGTGCCGCTGTCGCTCTTCCGCAACCGCACGTTCACCCTCTCGGTCGTCGCCTCCATCGCCACCGGCATCGCGATGTTCGGCGCCTCGGTCTTCCTCAGCCAGTACATGCAGCTGGCACGGGGGGCGACCCCCACCGAGGCGGGCCTGATGACCATCCCGATGATCGCAGGACTCCTCATCTCCTCCATCGTGGTCGGCGCCCTCATCACCCGCACGGGCGTCTGGAAGCCGTACCTCATCGCCGGCGGCGTGCTCCTGATCGCCGGATCGTTCCTGCTCTCGACCATCCACTACGACACGGAGTTCCTCCTCGTCTCGATCTACATGCTGCTGCTCGGCGCGGGCGTGGGCATGACGATGCAGAACCTCGTGCTGATCGTGCAGAACACCGCGAAGCCCCAGGAGATCGGCGTGGCCAGCTCCGGCGTCACCTTCTTCCGCAGCCTCGGCGGCACCGTCGGCGTCTCGGTGATGGGCGCCGCCCTCGCCTCGAAGGTCGTCGAGCTGGTGACCGATCGCGGCGCGGACATCCAGGCGGCGCTGATGGGCCTCGGCGCGGACGGCGCGGTGTGGGCGAAGCAGCTCGAGTCCGGCACGATGCCGCAGGTGTCCGCGATGCCGGAGACGCTGCGCATCCTCTTCGAGGACATCTACGCCACCGGCATCTCGCACTCGTTCCTCATCGCCGTGCCGTTCGCGGTGCTGAGCCTGGCCGCCATCCTGTTCCTGCCGAACGTCCCGCTCACCCGGATGACGACCCAGGAGCGGATGCACGCGGACGCCGCCGATCTCGCGACCGTCTCGGTGCCGGAGGCGATGGGAACGCTGACCGCCACCGGTTCCGTCCCGACCGTCGCCGACGGCGCCGCGCCCGCGAAGGGATCACGCGTCCGCGCCGACGACGAGAACTCGAGCGGGACGGGCCGACCATGACCGGCTCGGCCGCGGAGTCCGACCGCACCGAGGCGATCCGTGCGCTGGAAGGGGAGTTCGCCGAGCTCTTCGCCCGCGTCCGTCGCCTCATGACCGAACGCGCCAACCGGCTCCATCCGGGACTCATGCCCGGCTCCTACAAGGTCTTCACCACGATCGCGCATCGCGCACCGGTCACCCTCTCCGGACTGGCCGAGTGCCTGCAGGCGGACAAGGGCCAGATCAGCCGGAACCTAAGGGAGCTGGAGACGGCGGGCCTGATCGAGCGGCAGCCGGATCCCGACGACCGGCGCAGCCAGCTGATCTCCCCCACCGAGGAGGGCCGGGCACGGCTCGACAGTGCCCGCGCACCCCACGGGAACCCACTCATCAGCGCCCTGGAGGACTGGGACACCGCCGACATCCGGCAGCTCACCCACCTGCTGCACACCCTCGCGGGGGCAGACGCCCTGCGCTGACGCCGC
>JBEBWQ010000253.1:0-3572 GCA_040392075.1 Microbacterium sp. | reverse complement strand
GGAGGGACCCTCGCGATGACCCACATCACCCTGGTCCGCCACGGACAGACCGACTGGAACCTCGCCATGCGCATCCAGGGGACCAGCGACATCCCCCTGAACGACGCAGGACAGGCCGATGCGCGCCGTGCCGCCGAGCTGCTGGCCGACGCGGAGCACCACGCGATCTACGCCAGTCCGCTCGTGCGGGCGCACCGCACGGCCCAGATCATCGCCGGCCACCTGGGGCTGGACGAGCCCGGGCTCATGCCGGACATGCGCGAGCGCGAGTTCGGCGAGGCCGAGGGCATCCACGTGCGCGACTACCTCGACCGCTACGGCCACTGGTACGCCGAGGTCCCCGGCGCCGAGACGATGGATCAGGTCCGCGACCGGGCGCTGCGCACCCTGGACGCCCTCGTCCGCGAGTCGCGGCGGCGCTCGGCCCCCACGGCCGAGTCGCTGATCGTGGTCACCCACGGCGGTCTCATCCGCGCGCTCATCGACCACGCCTCCGGGGGCTCCCTCCCGGGGACGCAGGGCCGGCTGCTCAACGGCTCCGTGCACCGCTTCGTCGCCGAGGGCGAGACCCTGCGCCTGCTCTCGGCCGAAGTGGTCCCCAGCAACCTCTGATCCCGCTCCGAGAGCCCATGACCCCGCCGCCCCTCCCCGTCGCGCCGCCCTCCTGGCGGGTCTGGCTCATCTGGAGCGTCGGCGTCAGCGCCTACGTGCTCTCGGTCGCCAACCGCACCTCGCTCTCCGCGGTGGGCGTCGAGGCGGCCGAGCACTTCTCCGCCGACGCCTCGACGCTGTCGCTGTTCGCCGTGCTCCAGCTGGGCGTGTACGGGCTCATGCAGATCCCCGTCGGCCTCCTGCTGGACCGCTACGGCTCCCGGCCCGTGATGACCGTCGGCATGGTGCTCATCGCCCTCGGCCAGCTCCTCCTCGCCTTCGCGCCGAACGTCGGCCTCGCCCTCGTCGCCCGCATGATCCTCGGTGCCGGCGACGCCGCGATCTTCCCGGGCGTGGTGCGGGTGATCTCGATCTGGTTCCCCGCCCAGCGCTCGCCGCTGATGATCCAGCTCACCGGGCTCATCGGCTACGTCGGGCAGCTCCTCTCCCTCGTCCCGATGGCGGCGCTGATGCACGCCACCAGCTGGTCGGTCACCTTCGGGGCCATCGCCGGGGTCTCCGGCCTGTTCGCGGTGCTCATCGTCGCGATCGTCCGCAACCGCCCGCCCGAGCGGCGCGACGATCCCGTCGACGTCTCCATCGACACCGACACCGGCGCGATCCGCATCGTCCGCTCCGCCGGGGACTTCCGGGTCTCGATGCGCGAGGCGTGGGCGCGCCCCGGGACGCGCCTGGCCTTCTGGTCGCACTTCACCCCGCCCTTCGCCGGCATGGCGTTCATCATGCTGTGGGGGGTTCCCTTCCTCACCGCCGGCGAGGGGCTGTCGACGCAGACCGCGTCCCTGGTGACCACGCTCTTCGCCGTGGTCGGGATGGCGGTCAGCCCCGTCCTCGGCACGCTCTCCGCGCGATACCCGATGCAGCGATCCCGGCTGCTGGTGCTGCCGATCGTGCTCGTGCAGATGGCCGCCTGGCTCGCCGTCATCGTCTGGCCCGGCCGGGCACCGCTCTGGCTGCTGATCGTGCTCGCCCTCGCGCTCGGCGTCGGCGGTCCCGCCTCGCTGATCTCGTTCGACCACGCCCGCACGTTCAACCCCGAGCACCGCCTCAGCACCGTGACGGGCCTGGTCAACGGCGCCGGCTTCATCGCCGCGCTCATCGCGATCTTCTTCATCGGCCTGGCCCTGGACCTGCAGGGCGCGGGATCGCCCGAGACCTACACGCTCGACGCCTTCCGCATCGCCTTCCTCACCCAGTTCCCGCTGTGGCTGCTGGGCTTGGGGATGATTCTCCGCGAGCGCCGGCTCACGCGGCGGGAGCTCGGGCTGAGCTGACCCCTCGCCGGTTCCGCTGCAGCCGCGGAGCCGCCGTCCCCTCCCCGCCCCCGCACGCGATCGGAACCCCCTTCCCGTCGCAAAGATCGTCGCTATGACGGCCGGATAACGACGTTTTTTGCGACGGGGAGGACGGGAGCGTAGGGTCGGCGCTATGGCCGAGCTCGACCGCACGCAGCTGGAGATCCTCGCCGCCCTCGCGGAGGATCCCCGGGTCACGATCGTCGCCCTGGCCGAGCGTCTGCACCTGTCCCGCAACACGATCCAGGCGCGGCTCGCCCAGCTGCGCGAGAGCGGCGTGCTCCTCTCCTACGAGCGCGCCTTCTCGCCCGAGGCGCTGGGCTTCCCCCTGCAGGCCTTCCTCACGCTGACCCTCCGTCAGGCCGATGCGAACCGGGCCGTCGCGGAGCTCGCCCGGATCCCCGAGATCCTGCAGGCGCATCGGGTGAGCGGCCCGGCCGATCTCATCGTGCGGGTCGCCTGCCGCGACGCCCGGCACCTCTTCGACGTGGACGCCCGGGTGCGCGCGATCGATGGCGTGGAGCGCAGCGAGACCTCGCTGTCGATGGGCGAGGCGATCCCGTTCCGGGCCGCCGGGCTCATCGGGCTGGCGCGACGAGAGGCCTGAGGAAGCGCCGGACGGCCGCGGCCGCCTCGGCCGGGGTCTCGTAGTGGATGAGGTGACCGACGCCGGCGATCTCCACCAGCTCCGCCTGCGGGAAGAGCCCCGCCAGACGCCGCTCCGCCTCGATCGGGGTGATGTCGTCCCGCTCCGCGGCGACGAGCAGCGTGGGCACCGTGACGGCGGGGGCGGACTCCCGCACGTCGTGGGAGACGCTGGTGACGAACGCCTCGCGCAGCACGTCCCGGTCGGCGAAGCGGGAGAAGTAGGTGTCGTGCTGCTCGTGCGCGAAGCGGCGCAGCCGCCGGTCACGGGTCTTCACCATCGCGATGCTCATGGCCCGCACGATCAGCGGATGGCGCAGCAGCGCCGTGCCGAGCCGCTCCGGCAGGCGAGCCCCGAGCGCGTAGTACAGGATGGCGAGCCGGGTGAGAACGCCCTTCGGCCCCTCCAGGGCCGGAGCCCCGATCGGGTTGACCAGGACCATCCGTGGCGTCTCCAGGCCCCGGGCCACGGCGGCGGCGACGACGATCGAGCCGAAGGAGTGCCCGAGGATCACCGTCCGCTCCCGCTCCGGGGGCGGGACGACCGCGGCGACGAAGTCGGAGAGCCAGCCCGCGTACTCCTCCAGGTCGTGGGTGCGCCCTGGCAGCGGAGCGGTCTCGCCGAAGCCGGGGAGGTCGGGGGAGATCACCCGCACACCCGGCATCGAGGCCTCGTGCAGGGGTGCGTCGCAGAGGTAGGCGACGACCGGCTCGAGGCCGTGGTGCTCCCCGCGGAAGCCGTGCACGGCGACGATCGTCACCGCGGCCTCCTCCGGCCCGTACACCCAGTACGCCGTGGTGCCGCCGCGCACCTCGGCCTCCGCGCGCCGCACCGGCACGCGGGACAGCCGGTCGGCGTAGGGCGAGGTCACCCCCCGAGTCTACGGCGGGCCCGCACGCGCTCCGCGCGGAGCCTGCGCGGAGGCGGCCGAGAACAGGCCGTTCGCCCGAGATCAGGAG
>JBEBWQ010000252.1:0-3575 GCA_040392075.1 Microbacterium sp. | reverse complement strand
TGGGGACGCCGGCGACCGAGGCGTCGGGGAACTTCACGGTGCGGCCGATCACCGTCTCCAGCACGTCGTCGCCGAACGCCTCGACCACGCGCTCCAGCACCTCGCGCGAGTGGAGGGTGCGCGGGTCGTACATCGTGGCGAGCACGCCGTCGAGCGTGATGCCGGGGTTCAACCGGTCGCGCACCTTGTCGATCGTCTCGACGAGGAGGGCCACGCCGCGCAGCGCGAAGAACTCGCACTCCAGCGGGATGACGACCCCGTGGCTGGCGGTCAGCGCGTTCACGGTGAGCAGGCCCAGCGACGGCTGGCAGTCGATGAGGATCACGTCGTACTCGGACGACACCTGGCGCAGCACGCGGGAGAGGATCATCTCCCGGGCCACCTCGTTCACCAGGTGGACCTCGGCGGCGGACAGGTCGATGTTCGCGGGGATGAGGTCGAGCCCCTCGACGGCGGTCTCCACGATCGCATCGTGCGCGTCGCGCTTCGGGTCCAGCAGCAGGTCGTAGATCGTCAGCATGTCGTGGGTCTGGATGCCCAGTCCCGCCGAGAGCGCCCCCTGCGGATCGAAGTCGACGGCGAGCACGCGCCGCCCGTACTCGGCGAGGGCGGCGGCGAGGTTGATCGTCGTGGTCGTCTTGCCGACGCCGCCCTTCTGGTTGCACAGCGCGATGATCCGCGCGGGACCGTGCGAGCTCAGCGGCGGAGGCGTCGGGAAGCCCTGGTAGGGTCGCCCGGTCGGACCGATCGGGGTGTCGTCGCTCTGCTTCGCGGCGCGCATCGACGTCGATGGGGACTCGGTCACAAATGGCTCCTGGTTCTGCTGATCGATCAATCCTACCGACCGCGCCCGTCCGGGCGGGAGGCCCCCGCGGCGCGCTCCCGAAAGACGGGGTAGCGGCCCTTCCGCGGCCTCGCTCCGGCACAGTTGCACGACCGGGTCACACTTGCAGGGCGAATCCCCCGAATCCGGCGTGCATCTGTAGCCTCGTCGTGCATCCGTGCGGGCCGGAACGCGACCGCGCTACCGCGCCCGGGGGTGCGCGGTCACGTACACGTCCCGCAGGGCGTCGGCGGTGAGGTGAGTGTAGATCTGCGTCGTCGCCACCGAGGCGTGCCCCAGCAGCTCCTGGACGACGCGCACGTCCGCGCCGCCCTGGAGCAGGTGGGTGGCGAAGGAGTGCCGCAGGGTGTGCGGGGAGACCTCCACGCGCAGCTGCGCGCGTTCGGCCGCGGCGCGGATGACGAGCCAGGCGCTCTGCCGGGACAGCGGTGCGCCGCGGGCGCCGAGGAACAGCCGCGGCGTCGCCGTGCCCTTGGCCGCGAGCGCCGGCCGCACCCGGGTGAGGTAGGCGTCGACGGCGGCGCGGGCGTAGGAGCCGATCGGCACCAGACGCTCCTTGTCGCCCTTGCCGCGCAGGCGGAGCACCTCGCCGTGGGCCAGGTCGTCGACGTCGAGCGAGACGGCCTCGGACACGCGCGCGCCGGTCGCGTAGAGGAGCTCCAGCAGCGCCCGGTCGCGGAGGCCCAGGGGCTCGTCCGGCGGCGGGGCGGTGAGGAGTGCCTCCGCCTGGTCGATCGTGAGCGCCTTCGGCAGCCGGCGGATCTGCTTCGGCGGGCGGAGCCGGGCGCTGGGGTCGTCGGTGTCGATGCCCTCCCGCGCGAGGAAGCGGTGCCAGCCCCGCACCGACGCCTGCAGCCGGGCGAGGCTCGCTGCGGCGGGCGGCGGCTCGGCACCGGCGCGCTCGGCGACGAACGCGCCGACCGCCTCGGCCGTCACGGCGGCGGTGTCGACGATCCCCTGCCCGCGCAGCCAGTCGAGATAGCCGGCGAGGTCCCGTCGATACGCGCCGAGCGTGTGCGGGGAGAGACCGCGCTCGATCGTGAGATGCCGGAGGTAGGCATCGCGGGCGCGGTCGATGTCCATCTCAGCCGGCCCGGCTCTCGCCGCCCCGGTCGTCGCGGGCGCTCTCCTCGCCGCCCCGGTCAGAGACACCGCAGTCGCCGCCGGACCGCCCCGCGTGGTCGCTCCCGCCATCGTTCCGCCGGCCGCTGAGCCGCCGTTCCGCGGCCAGCACGCCCACCGCCAGGGCCGCGTTGCGCATCCGTCCGTCCAGCACCGCGGTCGCCGCGTCGGCCAGCGGCACCCAGGCCAGCCGGATGTCCGCCTCCTCGGCCTCCCGCGCGTGCACCTCGGGTGCGGCGGAGAGCCCGGTCGCCAGGAAGATGTCGATGACCTCGCTGTTGCCGCCGGGGGTCGGGAAGATCGAGATCAGCGGCTCCCAGTGCGCCGCGTGGAGATCGGCCTCCTCCGCGAGCTCACGCTGCGCGGTGACGACGAGATCCTCGCCGTCGACGTCGCGCAGCCCGGCGGGGAGCTCCCAGTCGCGGTGCCGGATCGGATGCCGGTACTGCTGGATGAGCAGGACACGCCCGTCGTCGTCGACGGCGACGACCCCCACGGCGCCCGGATGGTCCACCCACTGCCGGACGATCTCGCCGTCGCCGTACTTCAGCCGGTCGGAGCGCACGTCCCAGACCGCGCCGTGGTACACCAGCTCGCTGTCGGCGACCGGCGGCGCGAACGGCTCGTCCCGGAGGAGCGCCGCGGCGGTGGAGGTCAGCACGGCACCGGACGCCTCGCCGTCCACGACCTCGGATCCCCGATCCGTCACCCCGCCAGTCGACCGCCCGCCGCCCACCAGGCCGTCCTCAGCCGGCACGCCGTCCGCCCGCGGCTCAGTCATCCCCGGCGGTGTCGGCCGGGTCGAAGAGCTCGCTGGCCCGGCTGCGCTCGATCGCCGCACCGATCAGTCCGCGGAACAGCGGGTGCGGCGCCGTCGGCCGCGACCGCAGCTCCGGATGGGCCTGGGTGGCGATGTAGAAGGGGTGGACGTCGCGGGGCAGCTCCACGTACTCCACGAGGTTGAGCTCGGGGTTGAGACCCGAGAACACCAGGCCGGCGTCCGCCAGCCGGGCACGGTAGGCGTTGTTCACCTCGTAGCGGTGGCGGTGCCGCTCGGCCGCCCGCTCCACGCCGTACAGCTCGCGGGCGAGGCTCCCCTCGGCCAGGTCCGCCTCGTACAGGCCGAGCCGCATCGTGCCGCCGAGGTCGCCGCCGTCGAGGATGTCGACCTGCTCGGCCATCGTCACGATCACCGGCTCCGCGGTCTCCGGGTCGAACTCGCTGGAGGACGCATCGGCGATGCCGGCGACGTCGCGCGCGTACTCGATGACCATGCACTGCAGGCCCAGGCACAGGCCGAGCGTCGGGATGCCCTGCTCCCGGGCGAAGCGGAGGGCGCCGAGCTTGCCCTCGATGCCGCGGATGCCGAAGCCGCCGGGCACGCAGATCCCGTCGAGGTCGCCGAGCATCTTCGCCGCGCCCTCGGGTGTCTCGCAGGAGTCGGAGGGCACCCAGCGGATCTTCACCTGCGCCTCGTGCGCGAAGCCGCCGGCCCGCAGCGCCTCGGTCACCGAGAGGTACGCGTCGGGCAGGTCGATGTACTTGCCGACCAGACCGATCGTCACCTCGTGCTTCGGGTTGTGCACCGCCTGCAGCACCTTCTGCCAGC
>JBEBWQ010000251.1:0-3580 GCA_040392075.1 Microbacterium sp. | reverse complement strand
GCTGCTGGGTGCGTTCATCCCGATCCTGCTGCCGGTCGCCGTGGTGCTGCTGCCGCTGCTGGACTTCGGCCTGGCCGTGCTCCGCCGTATGCGGGCCGGCAAGTCGCCCTTCTCTCCCGACCGCAAGCACCTGCACCACCGCATGCTCGACCTCGGCCACCGCGACCGCGACGCCGTGCTCATCTTCTACGCCTGGACCGCGGTCATCTCGCTCGCCGTCCTGCTGATGTACGTCGCGCAGCGCGAGGACTGGCTCGGCGGCTACCTCGTCGGCGTCGTCTTCGGCGTGGTCGGGGTCGCCGCCTGCCTGGTGGTCACGCTGATGCCCTCGAAGCGCCCGCCGCGTGCGGCCGGCGCGCCGCACGCGGACACGCCGGCCGCCTCCGCGCTCCCGGCCGATCCCGATCCTCCGGCCCGCCCCGATCCCACGGCCACACCGAACCCTCAGGAGACCGCATGAACGACCTGCCCGTCCGGCCGACCAGCAACCCGATCCTGCGCACCACCCTGATCTGGACCGGGGGGGCAGCGGTGGCGCTGGCGGTGGTCGGCTCCGTCACCGGGTTCCTCATCGCCGGGACCGATGGCCTGTGGAGCGCTCTGACCGGAACGATCCTCGCCGTCGTCTTCCTGGCCCTCACGCCGCTGTCGATGCTCATCGCCAACCGCTGGTACCGCCAGGAGCTGTACACGCAGATCTTCTTCGGCATCGTGATGGGGGGCTGGCTGCTGAAGTTCGTCATCTTCTTCATCGCCGTCCTCGTGCTCCGCCAGCAGCCGTGGGTCCAGCCGGTCATCCTCTTCGTCGCCCTCGTGGTGGGCATCGCCCTCAGCCTCGTGATCGACGCCGTCGCGTTCGCCCGCACCCGCGTCCCGATCGTGGCGGACACGACCCTGCCCCAGCGCAATCCCGAGGACGACGCGGCCGACGGCGCGGAGCCGGAGGAGGGCGGAGCCCCCGGCGGCGCCGGACGGGATTCGTGACGCTGGGAAAATCTTGATAGTCTAGAGGCGAGTCCGCTGGGAGAGTCGCCTGAGGGTGCGCTCGGTCGGCCTGGGCCTCTTTTCCATCGTCGTATCGGCTTCGGCCGATACCCCGAATCTGGAGCATGCACCGTTGATTCACGCCGCGAGCCTCCTCGTCCCTGCTGCCACCGATGAGGGCGGGTTCCATCCGCCGTCGATCACGGAGTTCTTCCCCGAGATCGCCTTCACCCTCTTCGGGGTGCTGCCGGTGCACCGGATCCACCTGGTCCAGCTGCTCGCCACCGTCGTGGTCATCCTGGTCCTGTGGCTGGGCACCCGCCGTCTGCGTCTCGTCCCCGGCCGTGGCCAGGCCGTCGTGGAGCTGCTCTTCAGCATCCCGCGGCAGACGATCGCCTACGACATGATCGGCGAGCGGGACGGCAAGCGGTTCGTCCCGCTGCTGACCACGATCTTCTTCATGGTGCTGTTCTTCAACATCACGGGCATCATCCCGTTCCTGAACATCGCCGGCTCCAGCATCATCGCGGTCCCGCTGCTCCTCGCGGTCATCAGCTACGCCACCTTCATCTACGCGGGTCTGCGCAAGAGCCCCAAGGGCTTCTTCAAGAACTCGCTGTTCCCCAGCGGCGTGCCGCCGGCACTGTACATCATCGTGGCGCCGCTGGAGTTCCTCTCGACCTTCATCATCCGCCCGATCACGCTGACGCTGCGTCTCCTGATGAACATGATGGTCGGCCACCTCATGCTCGTCCTCTTCTTCGCGGCGACGCACTTCTTCTTCTTCAGCGCGGGCGGCTTCTGGCCCCTCCTCGGTGCGGGCACGCTGGCCTTCGGCTTCGCGTTCACCGCCTTCGAGATCCTCGTCGCCTTCCTGCAGGCCTACGTCTTCACCATCCTGACCGCGGTGTACATCCAGCTGGCCATCGCGGACGAGCACTGACCCGGACGGCTCCCGCCGCCACCCTGACCCGGACGGCCTCGGCCGCCAGAATGAAAGGAAAATCCCCGTGGATTCAGCTGAAGTTGTCCTGAACATCACCGGCTCCATCGCCAACATCGGCTACGGTCTCGCGGCCATCGGCCCGGCCATCGGCGTGGGCCTCGTCGTCGGCAAGACCATCGAGGCGACCGCGCGTCAGCCCGAGCTGGCCGGCAAGCTCCAGGGCCTGATGTGGATCGGCATCGCCTTCACCGAGGCGCTCGCGTTCGTCGGTATCGGCGCCGCGTTCCTCTTCGGCTTCTGATCCATCCGCCCTCGCACACATAAGGAGACAGGATGCTGAACGCTCTTGTCCTGGCAGCAGAGGAAGCGGCGCCGAACCCGCTGATCCCCGCCTGGTACGACATCATCTGGTCGGCGGTCTGCTTCGTCCTCATCCTGCTGGTCGCCTGGAAGGTCGCCCTGCCCAAGGTGGGTGCGATGCTGGACGCGCGCGCAGAGGCCATCGAGGGCAACATCGCCAAGGCCGACGAGGCCCAGCGCCAGGCAGAGGCGGCGCTGGAGGAGTACACCCGTCAGCTCGCCGAGGCGCGCACCGAGGCGGGCGAGATCCGTGACTCCGCGCGGGAGGACGGTCGCAAGATCGTCGCCGAGGCGAAGGACGCGGCGGTCGCCGAGGCCGCCCGCGTCACCGCTGCGGCGCACGCGCAGATCGAGGCGGAGCGTCAGTCCGCCCTGGTGTCGCTGCGCGGCGAGGTGGGCACCCTGGCCCTCGACCTCGCCGACAGCGTGGTGGGCGAGTCGCTCTCCGAGGACGCGCGTGCGGCGGCGGTCGTGGACCGCTTCCTCGCCGACCTCGAGGCGTCCGAGAAGGCGACGAAGTAATGGGCAGCGCGACCACTCAGGCACGGGCGACGTCGACCCGGGCGCTGGCCGCGGCCTCGGGCGTGACCCTCGACACCGCCGGCGAGCTCTTCTCCGCCGCGCGGCTGATCGGGGAGTCCGCTCAGCTGAGAGGCGCGCTGGCCGACCCCACCGCGCAGGCTTCGGCCCGCGTACAGGTCGTCTCCGCCGTGTTCGCGCAGGCCTCGGAGCAGGCCCGCTCGGCGCTGGGCACCGCGGTGAGCCAGCGCTGGTCCTCCGCCGACGATCTGATCGACGGCATCGAGGAGCTCGCGGTGCAGGCCGCGGCGCAGGCGGAGCCGGGCACGGACCTGGAGGGCGAGCTGTTCTCCGTCACGCGCCTGATCGCGGAGAACCCGGAGCTCGAGCTGGCCCTCGGCAGTCGTCTCGGCGACGGCGCGGCGAAGTCCGCGCTGATCGAGCGGCTGCTCGGCGGAGCGGCTGCGAGCCGTGCGACGGTCCTGATCGTCTCCGCGCTCGTGCGCACCCCGCGTGATCGCCGCGTCCGGCAGCAGCTCGCGCGCGCCATGCGCGTCGTCGCCGCCCAGCGCGGTCGCGTGGTCGCCACGGTGCACGCCGCCGGCCCGCTCTCCGCGGAGCAGCAGACCCGCCTCAGCGATTCCCTGTCGCGCCGCTACGGCGCGGAGGTGACGCTCAACGTGGTGTCCGACCCCGCCCTCGTCGGAGGACTGCGGGTGCAGATCGCCGACGACGTCATCGACGGCAGCATCTCCGCGCGACTGGCCGATC
>JBEBWQ010000250.1:0-3581 GCA_040392075.1 Microbacterium sp. | reverse complement strand
GCCCCCCCGCGGCGGGGCCTTGCCCCGGGGCGGCGCGTGGCCTCGTCCGTGGGGGTGGGGGGGGGGGGGGGCGCCCCCCCCCCGGTCGGCCGGGGGCGTCCCGCGCCCCGCCGCCGGGCGGGGCGCACATCGGCGGCTCCCGTATCCTCGTCCCGTATCCTCGTCCCGCGCCGGAGTCGCGCCCTCCGCCTGTCCGCATGCCGGAGGGTGAGCGTGCCGCCGCCCGGTTCCCGTCGCGGCGCCCTGTTCCTCCTCCGGCCGGTGCTGCGGTTCCTCGGCGAGGGGCGCACCCCGCCCGTAGACTCGCCTCATGTCTTCTGCTCCTGCCGCCCGCACGGCCGAGTTCACCGACTCCTTCGGGGTCGCGATCGTCTACGACGTGCATCCCGCGCACGTGCCGGAGGGCACCCGGCCCCGCGGCGTCGTGCAGCTGCTGCACGGGGTGGGCGAGCACGCCGGGCGCTATGCCGCGCTGATCGAGGCGCTGACCGCGGCGGGCTTCGTCGTCTACGCCGACGACCACCGCGGCCACGGCCGCACCGGCATCCGGCAGCACGGCGGCCCCGCGCGGCTCGGGAAGCTCGGCAAGGGCGGCCTGCGGGCGGCCAAGGCCGCGGTGTGGCAGCTCACCGGCATCATCCGCGAGGAGAACCCCGGTCTGCCGCTGGTGCTGTTCGGCCATTCGTGGGGGTCCTTCCTCGCGCAGATGCTGGTGAACGAGCACCCGGAGGCCTGGGACGCGGTGGTGCTCAGCGGGTCGGCGCTGCGGACGCCCGGAGCGTTGAACGCCGCACCGCTCAATGCCGCGTGGGCGGGACCCGGGGCGCACGGGCTGGAATGGCTCTCCCGCGACCCCGCGGTGTGGGAGGCGTTCCGCGACGATCCGCTGACCACTGAGACGCCGCTGCTGAAGCTCTTCGGGGTCGCCGACGCGCTGCGCCTGTACGGCCGGCCGGCTCCCGACCTGCCGTCCCGGATGCCCCTCCTGCTGCAGGTCGGCCGGGACGACCCGGTGGGCGGTCCGCGCAGCGTCCACCGGCTCGCGGACGAGTACCGGCGGCGCTCGGGCCTCACCGACGTGACGGTGCTGGTGTACCCCGGTGCGCGGCACGAGATCTACAACGAGCCGGAGCAGGCCGAGGTCCGCGCCGACCTGCTGGCCTGGCTCGACGACCGCATCCCGCCGACCGCCGCGCGCGCAGCCTAGGCTGGACGGGTGCACGGTGAATACAAGGTCCCCGGGGGAAAGCTCGTCGTCGTCGACTTCGACGTGGAGGACGACCGGATCTCGCGCTTCCGGCTGGCCGGCGACTTCTTCCTCGAGCCCGACGACGCGATCGAGCTGATCGACGCGGCGGTCACCGGGCTCCCGGTGCAGACCGATGTCTCCGGGATCGCCGCCGCGGTGCGCGCAGCCCTCCCGGACGGGGCGCAGCTGCTGGGCTTCACGCCGGAGTCGGTCGGCACCGCCGTGCGCCGGGCGCTGGTGACGGCCCCCGGCTGGCGCGACTTCGACTGGGAGATCGTTCACGAGGCGGCCCTCCCGCCGCGGATGAACCTCGCGCTCGACGAGGTGCTCACCGCCCGTGTGGGTGCGGGGCTGCGCCGCCCGACCCTGCGGATCTGGGAGTGGGACGAGTCGGCCGTGGTGATCGGGTCGTTCCAGTCGTACCGCAACGAGGTCGACCCGGAGGGGGCGGCGCGACACGGCTTCGACGTGGTCCGCCGCATCTCCGGGGGCGGCGCGATGCTCATGGCCGCCGGCCAGATCATCACCTACTCGCTGTCCGTGCCGGCGGCGATGGTGCAGGGGATGACCTTCGCCGACTCCTACGCTTTCCTCGACGACTGGGCGCTGCAGGCGCTGCGCTCGCTGGGGATTGACGCCCGCTACCA
The DNA here is from genome assembly GCA_040392075.1 of Microbacterium sp. GTDB lineage: Bacteria > Actinomycetota > Actinomycetes > Actinomycetales > Microbacteriaceae > Microbacterium. Next base: position 1,685 of record JBEBWQ010000250.1, on the reverse strand, counting down.
GCCGCTCAACGACATCACCGGTCCCTCCGGGAAGATCGGCGGCGCCGCGCAGAAGCGGCTCGCCAACGGGGGAGTGCTGCACCACGCCACCCTCTCCTACGACATCGACGGCCAGGTGATGACCGAGGTGCTGCGCATCGGCCGGGAGAAGCTCAGCGACAAGGGCACCGCCTCGGCGGCCAAGCGCGTGGATCCGCTGCGCAGCCAGACCGGCCTGAGCCGCCGGGCGATCATCGACCGCTTCGTGGAGACCTTCCGGTCGCTCACCGACGCCGAGGACGGCGCCCTCGCCGACGACGAGCGGGCCGAGGCGGAGGAGCTGGTGCGCACCAAGTTCGCCACCGACGCCTGGCTGCACCGGGTGCCGTGAGACGCGCGGGTTCGGCGGGCCCGGCCCGCGACGGCGCGTCTGCGGAGCGCACGTCTCTCGAGCGCACGTCCGCTCCCGAAATCCGGTCATTCGCCCGAGAACAGGACGATTCGCCGCCGCACGTCCTGATCTCGGGCGACTGGCCTGATCTCAAGACAGTCCCCCGGCGGACGCGGGGAGCGAGTGGTGCGGCGCCGTTCGACGCGCGGGGGAAGGACTCGACCCCCGGCACCGCCCCGGCGGGCGGCACCGGGCGCGGTGCGGTCACGATCATCCAGGGCGACAACCTCGACGTGGCCCGCGCGCTGCCGGCGGGATCGTTCACCCTCGCCTACCTGGATCCGCCGTTCAACACCGGGCGGGTGCAGGAGCGGCAGATCGTCACCTCCACCCGCCGGGAGGACACCGCGGACGGCGCACGGCGCGGCTTCCGCGGGCAGTCCTACGAACGGGCGCACGGGACGCTCCGGCTCTACGACGACCGTTTCGACGACTACAGCGGCTTCCTGCTGCCCCGGCTGGAGGAGGCCTGGCGCCTGCTGAGCGACGAGGGGACCCTGTACGTCCATCTCGACTACCGCGAGGCGCACTACGCCAAGGTGATGATGGACGCCGTGTTCGGCCGGGACCGCTTCCTCAACGAGCTCATCTGGGCCTACGACTACGGGGCGAAGTCGCGCCGGCGCTGGCCCACCAAGCACGACACGATCCTGGTGTACGTGAAGGATCCGGGCGCGTACGTGTTCGACAGCACGGCGGTGGATCGTGAGCCGTACATGGCCCCGGGCCTGGTCACCCCCGAGAAGGCGGCGCGCGGCAAGCTCCCCACGGACGTGTGGTGGCACACGATCGTGCCGACCTCCGGGCGGGAGAAGACCGGCTATCCCACGCAGAAGCCGGAGGGGATCCTCCGCCGCATCGTGCAGGCCTCCACGCGTCCCGGGGATCGCGTGCTCGACCTCTTCGCCGGTTCCGGCACGACCGGCGCGGTCGCCTCGGCACTGGGCCGCGACGCGGTCCTCGTCGACGACAACCCGGAGGCGGTCCGCGTCATGCGCACCCGCATCCCCCACGCCGAGGTGCGGTCCGCCGGCTGACCGGGCGTCGGCGGATGCGACCGGTCGGGACGGATCGGAGCCCGCTCAGCCCAGCGCGGCGGCGACGACCGCGCGCGCCTCCTCCTGGACCTCGGCGAGGTGCGCGGGCCCCAGGAGCGACTCGGCGTAGAGCTTGTAGACGTCCTCGGTGCCGGAGGGGCGCGCGGCGAACCAGGCGTGCTCGGTCTGCACCTTGAGGCCGCCGATGGCCGCGCCGT
>JBEBWQ010000249.1:0-3597 GCA_040392075.1 Microbacterium sp. | reverse complement strand
CCCGGGACGATCTGTGGCGCCGGAGGGATGGCTCCCTGTGGGGGCGGGAATCCGGCGCCGCGGAAGAGGGGGAACCCGTCTGTGGAGAACTGCGATCCTCCGGGTGATCCCGGTGAGCAGCGCGTGAGCGGGCCGAGCGGGTCAGTAGTGCGACGCGCTCGGTGGTGGAGCTCCGAGGGTGCTCAGTTGCCGAGGGCGTTCAGCCAGGCGCGACGGGCCTCGAGAGCGTCGGCGGCCTCCTTCACGGCCTTCGCGTCGCCCGCGGTCTGCGCCGCGGCGAGCTCCTGCTCGAGCTTCTCGATGGCGGCCAGGAGCTGGCTGCTCATGTCGTTCGCCCGCGCCTTGGTCTCCGGGTTGTTGCGCTTCCAGTCCACGTCCTCCCGGGCCTTCAGCGCCTGCTCCACACCGCGGAGGCGGTCGTCCAGCGCCCGCTCCTTCTCGCGCGGGAAGATGCGGCCGACCTCGTCCCACTCGCGCTGGATGCGGGTGAGGAGGGACCGCGCACGCTGCAGGTTCGGCTCGTCGGCGACGGCCTGCGCCTGCTCCAGCAGGGCCTCGCGTGCGGCGATCCTCGGCGCGGAGTCGGCCTCCTCGGCCGCGGCCTGCTCGGCGCGGGCCTGGTAGAGCGCGTCGCCGGCGGCCTTGAAGCGCGCCCACAGGGCGTCGTCCGCCTTGCGGCCGGCGCGGCCGGCGGCCTTCCACTCGTCGAGCAGCGCGCGGTAGGCGGGAATGCCGTCGGTGCCCCGCGGGGCGAGCGCCTCGGCCCGCTCGATGAGGCGGGTCTTGCGGTCGCGGGCGGCGCGGTGCGTCTCGTCCAGCTCGGCGTAGAAGGCGCGGCGCTGCTTGTCGACCACCGCGCGGGCGTCGCGGAAGCGCTTCCACAGCTGCTGGGAGAGGCCCTTGGGCAGACGCGGACCGGTCTGCTGGTGGGTCTGCCAGGCGTCGAAGAGCCCCTGCATCTGAGTGGACATGGCAGTCCACTGCACCCGGCTGAGATCGGACTGCGCGAGCGCCTCCGCCTGCTCCACGAGGGCGGTGCGCTCGGCGATCGCGGCCTCGAGCGCCGCCTTGGCCTCCTGCGCCTCCTGCGCGCTGACTTCGGCGAGAGCACCGGTCAAGGCGTCGAGCCGGCCGCGCAGGCCCGCCAGATCGCCGACGGCCGCGGCACCGGTGATCTCGTCGACGAGATGGCCGGCCTGCTTCACCAGGTCGGCGGCGGAGGCGCCGCCGCTCTGCTGGCGCTGCTCGAGGGTGCGCACCTTGAAGGCGAGGTCGTCGTACTTGCGGGCGAAGTAGGCCAGCGCCTCCTCGGGGGTGCCGTCTGGGTACTGCCCGACCTCGCGCCAGGCCTCGCCCTCGCGGACCTCCACCGTGCCGTCCTCGCGGACGCGGCCCCACTCGGAGGCGGTCGCGGCGGTCGCGGCCGACGGCGCCACCGGCGCGACGGGCGTCAACGGCGTCTTGGGCGGTGCCGGCATCTTCGGTGCCGCGGGGACGGCGGGACCGGGGGTCGGAGTGGGGATGGGCGTGGGCTCGTCGGCAGACACGGTGTGCTCCTTGCGCGGACTCCGCGTAGGGGGAAAGGACGCCTCTCAGCCTAGTACGCCCCCTCTTGCGACGGGAGGGCCCGGCCTCGGCGGCCCGGGACGCGTGCGCGCCTCCGCCGCACGTGCGCGTCCCGGGAGCACGGGGGCGCGCACGGGGCGATGTCGGAGGTCGCCGTTAGCCTGGAGGACATGAACCTCGTCTCCCCGCGCGGCACGGGATCGACTCCCCTCGCCGTGCGGATGCGCCCGACCTCGCTCGACGAGGTGGCGGGTCAGCGGCACCTGCTGCGGCCCGGCTCGCCGATCGTCGCCCTGGCAGACCCCGCGGCGCAGGCGCCCGGCGCCGTCTCGATCATCCTCTGGGGTCCGCCGGGCACCGGCAAGACGACGCTGGCCCAGGCGATCGCCCGATCCTCGGGACGCCGCTTCGTGGAGCTCTCCGCGGTCACGGCCGGCGTGAAGGACGTCCGCGAGGTCATGCAGGAGGCGCTGACGCAGCGTGACCTCTACGGGCAGTCGACGATCCTCTTCCTCGACGAGATCCATCGTTTCACCAAGGCCCAGCAGGACGCGCTCCTCCCCGGCGTGGAGAACGGCTGGGTCGTCCTGATCGCCGCGACGACGGAGAACCCCTCGTTCTCGGTCGTCTCGCCACTGATGTCCCGGTCGCTGTTGCTGACGCTGCAGCCCCTCAGCGACGAAGACATCGGGGGACTCCTGGATCGGGCGGTGGCCGATCCCCGGGGGCTGCGCGGCGCCGTCGTGATGGAGGAGGAGGCGCGCAGCGCGCTCGTCCGCCTCGCATCGGGCGACGCCCGCCGGGCCCTGACCGGGCTGGAGGCCGCGGCAGCCGTCGCGCTGTCACGGAGCGCGGGGGGTGAGGGCCCCGACGGCGAGCAGGATGCCGAGGACCTCGCCGACGACGGCGGCGCCGGCGAGGACGCGGCTGAGGGGGACGGCGGCGAGGATCGCGAGGACGGGAGGGCCGACGACGCGGGCGACCGGGAGGCGGACGCGGCTCCCGTCCCGGTGACCGCCGACGATGTCGCCCAGGCGGTGGACCGCGCGATCCTGCGCTACGACCGGGCGGGCGATCAGCACTACGACGTCATCAGCGCCTTCATCAAGTCGATCCGCGGCTCCGACGTCGACGCGGCCCTGCACTACCTGGCGCGCATGATCGAGGCCGGGGAGGACCCGCGCTTCATCGCCCGGCGCCTGGTGATCTCGGCGGCGGAGGACATCGGCCTCGCGGATCCGCAGGCGCTGCCGATCGCGGTCGCCGCCGCCGACGCGGTGGCCTTCATCGGCATGCCCGAGGGCCGGATCCCCCTGGCCGAGGCGACGGTGTACCTCGCGACCACCGCGAAGTCGAACGCCGCGTATCAGGCGATCGCGGCGGCGATCGCCGATGTGCGCGCGGGAGGGTTCGGGGAGGTGCCGATCCATCTTCGCGACGGAGGCTACGTGGGGGTCCAGAGGCTCGGCTACGGCAAGGGCTACGTCTATCCGCACGACGCGGACCTCGGCGTCGTGCCGCAGCAGTACCTGCCGGACGAGCTGCAGGGGCGTCGCTACTACGCGCCGAAGCAGCTCGGCGCCGAACGGGACGTCTCGGTGCGACTGGAGAAGATCCGCCGCATCCTCGACGACCGGTGAGGACGCTCGGCGCGGAATGATACGATGGATCGGCTCGAAACCGTGTTTTCGGGCATCCCTCCGTCTCTCGACACCCTCCGGCATGCCCCGACGTGCAGCCGGGACGGCGAAGCGGGGGAGATACGTCCGCGAGTCGTGAAAGACACGTCCGCGTCATCCGAAGGAGAGCTTCGTGGTCACGAAGTCCCAGGACCGCCGCAAGGTCCGCCTGTCCCGCGCCCTCGGCATCCCGCTCACGCCGAAGGCCGCCCGCTACCTGGAGAAGCGCCCCTACGCGCCGGGTGAGCACGGCCGCACCAAGCGCAAGGCCGACAGCGACTACGCCGTCCGCCTCCGCGAGAAGCAGCGTCTGCGCGAGCAGTACGGCATCCGCGAGAAGCAGCTGCGCATC
>JBEBWQ010000248.1:0-3603 GCA_040392075.1 Microbacterium sp. | reverse complement strand
GAGGCCTCGATCGAGCTCGCCCGGGCGCTCATCGCCACCGCGCCGAAGGGCTGCGAGGTGGAGGCGATCGTCCCGGCCGGGAGCACCGTCGTGCTGCCGGGCGTCGCCGATGTGCGCACGCTGTCGCTCAGCCGTGCGCGGCTGCAGGCGACCTGGCCGCTGGGGCTGGTCGCCGGTGTCGGCGACGGCCTGATCCACACCCCGACGCTCCTGGCGCCGCTGGTGCGTCACGACCGGGTCCACGACTCCCATCAGATCGTCGCGACGCTGTGGCACCTGCGTGCCTGGGACGCGCCCGAGCAGCTGACGCGGGGCGACGTCGCCTGGCAGCGGAGCATGCTGAAGCGCGCGGTCAAGCACGCCGATGCGATCGTCGTGCCCACCCACGACATCGCCGATCGGCTGGAGGCCATCGCCCCGCGCCTCGGCGATCGGGTGCGGGTGATCGCCGGCGCGGCACCGGAGCGGTTCGGGGAGACGGCGGCCGCTGACGGGTCCGGGGACGAGGGTCCTGCGCCTTCGTCGTCCGACCTCCCGGAGCGCTACGTGGTGCTGACCGGATCGGCGGAGACCCTGGAGGCGGGCTTCCGTGCCGTCGCGGACGCCCAGGAAGCGGCCGTCGTGCTGGATGTCCTTCCCGGCCGGGAGGAGCACGTGACCGAGGTCGCCTCCGCGGCCGGCCTGAGCGCGCAACGGCTGCACCTGCGAGGCCGGCTCGACCCGGCCGCGCGGGCGGCGGTGCTGGGCGGGGCGGCGGCGCTGGTCGCCACGGATCCTGCGGCGGCCTGGCCCTGGCGCGTGATCGAGGCGATGACGCTCGGAGCGCCGGTGGTCGCGGTCGACAGCGGCACGCACCGCGATGTGATCGCCGAGGGCGGTCTCCTGACCCCCGCGGCGGACCTCGCCGGGGCGCTGGAGGACGCCCTCCGGGCGGGAGCGACGCGGTTGCAGGTCCTGGCCCGCGACCGGGCGCGCGCCTTCGGCTGGGCGGGCTCCGCCGAGCGCGTCTGGCAGCTGCACGCAGACCTGTGACGCCCGCGGGACCGCGACGCCCGGCCGGCATCGAGAACGGCGCCGTCCCGGACGGCCGGCTCAGCCCGTCGAGGGCGGTGGGACAGGCGACTCCGCCCGCGACCACCGCAGGAAGAACACGCCGAACAGCAGGGCCACGGTGAGCATGGCGCCGCTGTAGGCGATGCATGCTCCGAGCATCCCCAGCGGGGGGATGAGCCAGAGCGAGATCAGCGCGACGACGGCCGCGGCCGCGGCGTATCCGATGAGCACCGACTTCCGCCGACCCATGGTCACCAGGGCGTAGTAGAGGACGATGCCGGCCGCATTGAACGCGCCGCCGGCGAGCAGGACCAGGAAGTCGAGCTGGTAGGCGGACAGATCGACGCCGAAGACGAAGCCGAGCACGGGGATCCCGAACGGGGCGCCGATGAGGATGGTGAGCGCGATGGCGCCCAGCGGCGCCAGCAGCCCGCGCCGGATCACGGTGAAGAACGCGCGGTGATCCGACTCCGCCCAGTAGTGCGCCATCCGGGTGAGCAGCGGCTTGAACATCACCTGGCTCAGGAGGTTGATCACCAGGGCGGGCATGAAGAGCACGGCGAAGTAGGTCTGGTACTCGCGGTCCAGGAGGAACTCGATCCCGAGACGCGGCGCGCTGGTGAGGAAGCCGAAGAGGAACCCGCCCAGGAACAGCGGGAAGCAGGTGCGCAGCAGGCTCTGCACGAGGGCGGCGACGAAGGACGGCCGGATCAGGTACATCCGCAGGGCCTGCGGCACGTTCAGCGCGATGAGCGCGATGAGGGAGATCGCGATGGTGACCAGACACGTCACCAGCAGATCCCGGGTGAGGGCGAGGACCAGGACGAATCCGGCCGTGGTGATGAGGTTGCGGAAGAACGACGCGCGTCCCGCGATGTCCAGGCGTCCGAGGCGCTGGAACTCGCCGTGGAAGACGTCCTCGAAGGCGTCGAAGGCCCGGAGGCTGCCGACGAGGAAGATCACCAGGGCGTCCATGCTCCAGCCGCTCGAGACCAGGGCCACCGCGGCGAGCCCGGCGAGCATCATCAGGGTGGTGACGATGCGGGCGGCGTGGTACGTCCCGAAGGTGAAGCGGTGTCGCACGTCGGTCGCCTGGAACGGGCGCACCTCGAACGCGCCCAGCATCTGGAAGAGCTGGCCCATCGCGAGGGCGAAGGCGAAGGTCCCCGCCGTGTGCGCGCCGAGCAGACGCGTCGCCGCGAGCAGCATGATGACGGTGGCGCCCGCCATCATCACGCTGCTCGCGGTGTTCCAGAAGTAGTCCCGCTTCACCTGGGAGGTGAGTGTGAAGCCCACGTGGTCGATCTCCGGCGTTCAGTCGCCCAGGGACACCTGATAGGGCAGGTGGTTCTTCCGGTGGTCCTCGGGCGGTAGCTGCATGTAATCACCGTAACCCCTGCGGAGGATCGCGTCGGCGTCCTTCGCCAGGCGCACCGTGATGTCCTCGAAGGGGACGTCCCGGGCGGGGAAGAGCTCGTCCCGGCTCGCGGACCACGCGGCGGGGTCCATGTCGGCGAAGTCGGCCATCCGCCGGGTCTCCTGGTGCTCGTACCGGCGCGCTGCGCCCTCCCACCTCCGCTGCAGGAACTGCGGGGTGATGCGGAGGAGCCGCATGCCCCAGTGGGCCACCGCGCTGACCGCATGCACCACCGCGCGCTTCGCGCCGCCGAACGCCACATACGGCCGGGGCGTGGCGCGCAGGATGATCAGGCGCCCCCAGAGCCAGGTCGCACGGCTCTGGGCCCGGTAGGCCCGGGGGTCGTCGGCCATGTTGTCCAGCGGGAAGATGTCGAGCGAGAGCTTCCGGGGATAGCTCAGGCCCCGGTAGAACTCGGGGACGAAGACGGTGCCGACGATCCCCAGGTTGGTGAACGGAGAGGGGTAGTCGGGGTGCGTGCGCAGGTTCTCCAGCGAGTAGTCCTCGTGGAGGAGCGCGGGCGCCTCGCGGAGGAAGCGCTCGTAGTCCGCCCGGGGCAGGCAGACGTCCGCATCATCGTCCCACGGGATGAAGCCCTGGTGGCGCACGGCGCCGATCGCGGTGCCGCCGTACACCACGTAGGGGATGTCGAGTTCCCGGCACACGCGGTCGAACTCCTTGAGCGCCCCGGTGAGGGCGACCTGGATGCGTCGGAGGAGCGCGGGGTCCTCATAGGGCGGGTGGAGCATGGGGGACGATCCCTCTTTTCTGTTTCCGTGAGCGGCCTGTCTCCCCGAGCGGCCTGTCTTCCCACGCAGCGCAGGACAGGAGCGCGCCTGTCGGCGCAGCGCGGGGTGCGGTGCGCCGACAGGCGGCGGGGGATCAGACCTTCTCGGGTGTGCGGCGCTTCCAGTTCGTCAGCGCCTTCCAGTCGGAGCTGGCCGCCAGCACCGTGCCGACGAAGATGACGATGCAGCAGACGATGGTGAGCACATCCGGCACCTGTCCGAGCAGGATCAGGCCGAACACGACCGCCCAGGCCGCGTACGAGATGTTGAGCGCCATGCTCCGGGACGCACCGATCGTGCCGATGGCCCGGTAGTAGAAGATGTACGACAGCGTGCCGGCGATGG